>NZ_CAUZLM010000008.1:0-73271 GCF_963580165.1 Fructobacillus evanidus | reverse complement strand
CGATTATATGAGGCGGTTGAACTCATTAACAAGCGGCCCATGAAATTACATCATTATCAAACACCATTGGAAGTTTTTACGGATGCGTTCGAATTAAACTTGTAATCTGCCATGTCTAAAAAATTTCGGATGAAATCAGAATTATGATTTTAAGGAGAACATTATTTCAAATAAGGGTTATTAAGAAATATTTCAGTTTTAAAGAAATGTTTTTATAACAATTATATGTTATTATGATACAATTGTCATAGTATAAATGGATGAGGAGTTTAGAAATGAAAATTAGTCGGTCACATCAACTGATTTTGGCGGCGACTGCTGTTGTGGCGATAGGTGTTGGTGCTTACGCGCTGAACGGTCAGCAGAAGTCATCATCAACGACAAAGAGTGCAACGAATCAATCAAGTTCTAGCGTTACAAAAAAGCAACAAACGTCTTCGAATGCATCGGATACGTCCTCAAATAAGTCGCAAAAGATGAATATTCAGGCGATTAAAAATGGTGATTTCTCAAGTGTTGCTGGAACTTGGCAAAATCAGGATGGTAATGGTTTTACTTTCGATAAGCATGGCTTGGTTAGTGTCGTTTATTCGGGCCAATCCAGAACAGATCAAAATGTTTATGGTGACTATAAGCAAGGTCCTGTTAAAAATGCATCCATTGAAAAGGGCTACTTAAAGACTTTTGTAGGAGCCAAGTTAAGTAGTGATGACGTTGGTGCATCATCCATGTCCAGTTTGTACTTTATTCCAAAAGGAGTTGAGTTGGATAATACGTCAAACTCGACAGTAGATCGACTATATTCAGGACAACAGATGAGCGATAACAATATCTATTACCGAGTTGATACCAAAGCTGTCAAAGAAGCCGATTCCTTATCAGAAAAGGATAAGGAGACATTAGCTTTGCTGGGAATGCCAGACGGCTTCCAATCTAATTATGGCAAAACAACGGTCGCTGATTTGTTAGCTGAAAAGGCGAATCCAACGGTCATGAACCCTTCCAGTGGTTTTTCACAACAAGCAACAACGTTCAAGGGTATTAAGATACAGAACGATAATGGTAAGTATCTATTGAAACTGCTTAATGTGCCATCTGACATTGAAGATCGTGATGAATCTGAAGGGTACTTCCGCTTCAATGGTGACACAATCACGTATAAGGTGCAGGGGACACGTGTTCAGGGTGCTGAACAAGATCAATATGCACAAACGAAGGGTACGCAAAGCCTGTCAAAACTCTACCAGCAATATAAGGGGACTGACAAATTTAAGCAGGTTCAAAAATTAATTCAATCATAAAAAGGGGAGTAGGGCAATGAATGTAAAAGCGGTAGTAGGAACAATTGCAGGTTTAGCAGCGGTGACGGTGATTGATGTAATTGCCTTTTACCTCATTGCCGTCTTGTTGATGCACAATATGGATCAAATTTTAGCTGTCTGGGGGATGATGACTAAAATTGCGTTCTTGCATCAGTTTTAATTAATGAATACACATAAGTATAAGTAACATCATTGTTTTTTATAGTGAATGACTACTCGCTAGTTTTAATAGCAATGCTTGCTGAACCTTGTTTACGAGCAGTAATATTTATTTTTTAATAAAAGGCGTTTGCTTTCTTTCACGAAAGCAAACGCCTTTTGGTTTGTCTTATATTAGCAGTTATCAACGTGGACCAACCAATATGTTAAATGCACTGAGGGAACATATTCAATATTTCTCTACTAATCCCTGTTTAAAGCGGTTGTTTTTACAAACGTTGATATAAAGGCGTTTATAGGTTGCTTTTAATTGGTTGATTGGAATAAGTTAAACTAGGTTAAAACTGTGTTTAACTATTATTTTTGAAAGGTTGTCCCCCATTTGTCCCCCATCATTTATTGAGTATATTTAGCTTATCTAGCGCCTTTAAATTTTCTTCATTTCGTTTATCTTCAAGAAGGTGAGCATAAATTCCAAGAGTGATATTTGTATTAGCATGTCCCAATCTTTCAGAGACGTATTGAACCGATATATCATTCGCTAGAAGAAAACTAGCATGAGTATGGCGTAAACCGTGGAAGGTGATTTGTTTTGAACTATCTTTCTTCAAGTAAGCCTTTAATGTTTTATTGCAAGCAGCGCTGGTATTTGGATAGCCATTTATTCCTTGAAAAACAAATTCATCTCCAAACTGCCATTTGTTAAATTCATCTACTAAATCATCAGGTATCGATATTGTTCTGACTGACGATTTGGTTTTAGTCGGTTTAAATTTGTGACTAACTTGGTCCCACGTTTCAACGATACTAATTGTTTTGTTGTTTAGATCAATATTTTCTGGCTTTAATCCTGCTATTTCAGCGTATCTCATACCTGTTAGACAGGCAGTTAATATCATATGTGCAGAGACAGAATCACTTTGTTTAGCACGTTTTATCAGCTTTTGAAATTCATCATTTTCAAGGAATTTCATTTCAGATGTTTTGCTTTCAACCTTGCCAGTGTTATAAACGTTTCGAGTAAAATCACGGGTTGTGTAGCCTTCATCAAAAGCATATCTGCCGAACTCAGAGATAATATTGTTTACTCGCTTGGTGGACACCTTAACATGTGTCTGACCGTATTTATTTAGCAACTGTTGGAAGTCTGCTGATCGAATATCTGATACTAATTTATCAGGCCATTCCTTTTCAACTAATTTTAGTACGGTATTGAACCACAGTTTTGTTGCACGGGCGATTTTTGGCTCTTTAAAAATCTGATACCACTGAAGCATCGTTGGATAGAATAATTTTGATGTTGATGATAACTCACCCGAATATTTTTTAGACTCAATTAAATTTGCCCACTTTTGCGCTTCTACCTTGGTTGTGAATCCAGATTTACGCTTCTTTTTACGAACGCCATCGACTCGATAAACGATTTCAACTGTCCAATTGTTTGAACGTTTGTAAATACTAGCCATAATGACTCCTTTTCAAAAATAGGTACAAATAAAAAGGCTTACGCCTTATAAGTGTATGTACGCCCCAAAAAGGGCGTTTTTTTAATTATCTAATCCGTGTCGATTATCCCACAAAACTTTAATAAGCAAAATAATCACGGCTAAGTTTGAAGCGACAATAGAAAAGTTATTTGAATGCAAAATCCAAGAAGTTAGCGAAGCAAACAACAAAATCAGTGAAACAATTAGAGTAATGAGTGTCAATTTTTTCATACAACTCTCCTTTTCAGCTTTTAACGTGGTTCCTTTCTGCACGTATGTATGCCCCAAAGGGCGTCTAAATTATTATTGAACGAATATGTGTGGTTACAATTCCTTATTGTTTAAACCATCAAGCTTTTCAATTAATTGTTTTTGTAGCTTAATATTTTCCTCTTGAAGTTTTTGGATTTTTATTGCATCTTCGTGTGCCTGGTCATATCCCCATTGCTGTTCTCTGTTTTTCTTTAAGTATTTGTTGATTGTCTTGATGAGGTAGAAAACAATATATGAAATGAAGATTAGTGTTAATGAGTTTTGAAGTAATGATACCAATGACGATTCTAATGTGTGGGTAGGGTGGTTACCATTAAATGCAAAAATCCACATCCAAATATACCCGATAAGATTTGCTAAAAAGCTTGTTAGACTCTTTATGACATCACTAAAGTTGTACCCAATCACGATTGAAATGACAAAGGTTAACAAAAATGGTGCGAACATAAACTGTTTGAACTGTTCAAAGTTCGAAGACGTGTGATCGAATAACTGTTCGGTTTTTGATTTAACATTTTCCTTAACGTCTTTGGCACTGGTTTTGATTTCTTGCACATTGTTTTTGATGTCATTTTTCATATCAGACAAAATAGATTTATCAAATTTGTTTTTCATGTTGTGTACTCCTTTTATGTATGCCCAAAAGGCTTGTGTTACTCTTGGTTATCATCACTAACTGCGTAGAAAGCGATTGCAGCTAATATTGTGTAAATGACCAACGTTATAATCCAATGGTCTAAAACGAATTCGAATACCATACATATTCCGGCTAACAATAGCAAATACGGTATCCAGGACATGATTTTAAACGAAGCCCAAAACAAGAAATAGATGCCACCGAAAATCAAAAATGCAAATCCTAATAATACCATCTTTTAGTTCCTTTCACTTTTAGTGACGTGGTTTCCCTTGTAATTGATACTCCCTGGATCGTTAATGTCTGAAATATGCGCCCAAATGACCAATACATAAACAACAACCGATACAGCAATAACCCATTTTTGCTTCTTATTGATTTTCATCATTTCCTCCTAGTTTTCTTTCTATTCTATCTAATTTAGCGTTAATTGATGCAAATTGCTGATTTATTTTTTCTTCGGATTCTTCAGCCTGCTGCTGAGTGAAGAACGATGTCACGGTACTGGTAATTGCCCCAATCAGTCCAATTCCGACAAACATCAGAACAATGGCAATTCCTTTGCCAATAGATGTTGAAGGGGATATATCGCCATATCCAACGGTCGTTGTGGTCACGATAGCCCACCAGAGAGCATTACCATAATTGATATTTTCTGCCAGCGAGTATAGGCCAGCGGACAAAAGTATAAGAGCAATGGCAAAGCTCATTAAGTAGATAAAGCCATTAGTATTGAAGAATTTAGCTACATTTTTCTTGAAGCGACCAGCAAATCCAACAATTCGTACAAAACGCAATAATTTCAGTAGCCGAATGGTTCGAGCAATTCGGAACATCGAAAAGACGGAATCAAAGGGGATAATGGCCAATAGATCAAAAATATTTTCTTCGAAAAAAACTTTTTTATTTTCAGCTTTGGTAAACCGTGCTACATAATCAACCCAGAAGAAAATCAAAATAAATTTATCAATAATGAAAAAGGGTGGCTTATTGATACTGATTAGATTTGTGATGTCTAACAATGCCAACGCTACTGACGTGAGCGCAAATGTAAAAACTGAAGCATAGTATATTTTTTTCATATTAACTCATATTTTGTAGAAGCCAGGATGGTCTTTGAAAATAAGGATTATTAAACTCAAGTATTGTTAAATCACAAAATTTTTCGCCGCGTTCTTCCATTCTTCTATCAAAGAATCCTCTATATGATTCCCCAATTTTTTCTAAAATAATTCCAAAACCGTATTTTTCACACAAATTTGTTAATTTTATGGTGTCATAACCGTTTATATTCATTCCAAAATTAGCGGATAAAAATTGTCTTGTCCGAAAGTAAAGAGCGCTGGAACTCATTCCCACATTTCTTGCAAAATTATAAAAATTGTAATTATCAATAATTGCATGATGGAGGGCCATATCGTTTGCCATTAAAATTCCTGCACCAATATTGGCTTCAGCTTCATCAAGCTGTTCATCTTCTGAATAGCTATTGTCGTCTAGTAAATCTGAAAAACTTTGGCTTTTGTTCAAATCTGCATGTAATAAAGCATGAGAAAGCTCATGCATTAAAGTAAAGTGTTGACGATTGGGATGAGTTTTTTTATTGACAACGACTTTCTTTTTTCCATTCGCAACAATTAGCATTCCAGACATTTTGTCAGCTAACTCATCTGGCATACTAGTATTTTGAAACTTTATTCCTAATTTATTCATTGCATAATCGACAAAATCTGTGTAGTACAAATATGGAATTGTAACACCCTTATATGAAGCAACTTCTTCTTGCAATTTTTCAAATTTTCGATTTATCAATTCATAAGTTTCTTTGAATTCGTCATAATTCAATTACATGTCCTCCATCAAAAATTCCTTGAATTTTTCAATACGCTCTTTAGCTTTTTCTCTTTTATCGGGATCAATATCTGATAAATCAACTCTAAAAAAAGTTTGAGCGTCCTCATTATTTTTATCGTTGTTATCAAAATCGTCAGTTTTACCAGTTAAATAATCGGTTGAAACACCAAGAACGCTGGCAACAGCTTTCAAAGAAACGTTACTTGGCTCTTTTGTTTTCCAATTATAGATGGCGTTTTGGCTTAATCCTGCTTTTTCGGCAGTTTTTTGCAAACTAAAACCCCTTAATTTTGAAATTTTTTTAGTCCTATCAAATACAGTCATATCAATGATTCTCCTAATTTGACGAGCCTAAATTTTACAACAGTTATAAAAATATCGTTGACAGTTTTTACAATGGTTGTTATTATTAGTTCATCAAGTAATTAAGCAACAAAAAACAAGCACTTATAAATCTAACTTGGCGGTCTGATTGTTGGTGTAGAAGCTTTTTATTGTTTATTTGTTATGACCTGATTTTACAACTACTGTAAAAGTTAGTCAACAACTTGATGAAGAAATTACAACGAAAGGAGAAAAAACAAATGACAGAACTTGAGCAGGCATCATCAAAGGTAAAAATGAAGTTCAAGCTTGCGTTGACTGAACGAGGTATGAAGCAAGTCGAAATTGCTGAGATGTTGCATGTTTCACCCCAACAAGTTAGCCGAGCACTTTCAGGGAATTCAACGCCATTAGACATTGATATTCAAAAGCGAACAGCAAAGATTTTGGGAATTGAGTTGTAAGGAGGAAAGCAATGGCAAACGAAGTAAAAGCTTTCAATTTTGAAAGCAACGAAGTACGAACAGTATTAATTGATAATGAACCATGGTTCGTTGGTAAAGATGTAGCGGATACATTGGGTTACTCAAAATCACGCAACGCAATTAACAAACACGTTGATGAAGATGACGCCCTAAAACAGGGCGTCACCGATAAACTCGGACGAACACAGGAAACGACGTTAATTAACGAGTCTGGTATATATGCTCTTATCTTTGGAAGCAAGTTAGACAGTGCAAAGCGATTCAAAAAGTGGGTCACATCAGAAGTCCTGCCAAGCATTCGAAAGCATGGTGCTTACATGACTGATGAAAAAGCAAAAGCATTGATTACCAATCGTGATAACACGCTATCAGATTTACTTATTCAGGCTGGAGAACAACTAAAAGCAAAAGATTTGCAAATTTCAGAAATGAAGCCAAAAGCACTGTTTGCTGATGCCGTTGACACAAGTACTAACAGCGTTCTAATCGGGCAGCTTGCCAAGATGATTAAGCAAAACGGAGTTGAAATTGGTCAAAATCGATTGTTCTCATGGCTTCGAGAACATGGATATTTGATCAGTCGAGGTGAACAGCGTAACTTGCCAACACAAAAGAGCTTAGCTCTAGAAATCATGGAAACAAAAACAAGAACTATCAACAACCCCGATGGGTCAGTACGAACAACAAGCACTACAAAAGTCACGGGGAAAGGACAAATTTATTTTGTCAACAAATTTTTGAGTCATGAAGAGACGGCGTGATTACATTGATTCGATTTACACAAAGGAGAAATTAAGAATGAAAAAACAATCGTTTGATGAAGATGATTATTACATCATGCAGCACGAATTAGCAGGATACAAAGTGGCTTTGTCGATTGCTGGCTATGTTCTAGGATTAATTACTTCTTCGTTCTTAATTAAGTAGTTGTCGAATAATAGCTTTTACTGGAGTGCTAGTTAAAATCCCGATGATATAAGAAATAATAATGGCAATCATTGGGTTAGCGATCATTTTAGACCAACTTGTCATCACTAATTTCTTGTTATGTTCAACTATTTCTCTACCTTTCAATGTTAATAGGACTGTTGAATAACGATCAGTTGCTTTTGACTCGACTGAAACAGGTTGTGACGAGGGATCATCATCGGAGACAGCGCCTACAGTAAACATGTTAATCGTTCCTTTTGGACCCAATTTGATTAACCCTTCATCGGAATATTCATGATATAGGCTTTCAAACTCATCAACAGTAATTTTATTAAACTTTCTCTGAATTTTAGACATTGAGACCTCAACTTCTGGTTGTAGGTAAATGTATCTCAAAATTTTGTCTCGGTAGTAATTTATTTTAGACATAAAAGTTCTCCTAACTATTTATTAGTTAAGAATACCAAAAATAAAGGAGGTAATGGTATGTGGGAACGATTTAAGCCAGACCGACAATATACGCAGCAACAAGCAATGGCCGAACTTGAAATCAAGTCAAACGATACCTTTCGAAGGAATTATAAGAATAAAAAAGGTTTTCCTAAGCCGATAAGTGGCGGAAAGACTCATCCAGTTTGGGATGGATTAGCTCTTAGAAATTATTTCTTTAAGAAGGCCAATCGTTACGCATAAGAAAGGAGGAAATTATGACACTAATGCAATTCAATGATGCGCTGATGACCATCATAGCTGTAGGCGTTGTGATCCTGTCATGTCTGGCCATCAAATACTACAAGCGAGCACCGTTGTTCGATGACTATGACATTAAGAACGATATTACCAACGATCTTGCTCATCAGGGTAAGCGGCTGGCAAAACGAGATTTAAAGCGCGCAAAAAAAGCCCGCTTAGCAGAGCGAGCTTAGGCATAAATTTATCCATAAAAATAATTTATGCATCCATTATACCACGGAGAAAACTAATTTATGTGGGAAAAAATTGAAAAACAATTGAACAAGAAAAATAAGACAACATATTGGCTAGCCAAAGAAACGGGTTTGCCGTATCAGAGCATTTACTCTATCAAGCGAAACAAGAATCAGCAACCAAGTTTCAGCTATATGGTCAAAATAGCGGATGCTCTTGAAATTAGTTTGGACGAATTTAGATAGAACGGAGGACATGCAATGACTACAGGGAACATGGTCGCAGACGGTCTCGACCAACACTTACATGAATATGATGAATGGGCGAGCAAGAATCAGTCAGTGACTCATCTTAACGTTTGGAGTCATGGACAACTAAGCCTTGATGAAATTGAAAAGTCTAATTTAGGACCATTTTTGAAGCACATCAAAAAATATGGCTATCAATTCCAGTATGTATTGGACTCTGATTTAGGCGAGTTCTTGGATTCAGAAGATCTAACTAGTTACTCAATCGAGACAATTTATTTTTAGGAGAAAGAAATGCGACAAAACATTGAATTTAAGCCAACTCCAGAATTGAACGATGGCTTATATAAGTTACAAATGGCCATGAAACAACCAGATAAGACCAAGACTGGTGTACACGGTTCTAAATATGCGGACTTGAATGATGTAGCTAATGCCATCCGCAGGGCAAATAAAGAGAGCAACGCAGGTATTGCATTTGTTCAGAGCGTTAACTCCGAACTTGGACCTGACGGAAAAGAACACATGCAGGTAATGACGATTATTACTCATACATCAGGCGAATACATGATGATTGAAGGCCTTCCAGTAAGCGGTAGCAATAACAGTCAGGAAGCGATGAAGGCAGCTACGTATGCTAAGCGTGGATCATTGATGGCAGCCTTTGGAGTTACACCAAAAGATGAAGATGATGACGGCGAGGAAATGACTGAACTTCAAAAGCATTTGGAAGGCGAAAAGGAGTCCAGAACTAGGGTGCAAGCTAAATGTATCGAATTGTTAAGAACGGTAGATAAAAACAAATTAGAAATGATTTGGGCAACGTTGGGAATGAACAACGAAGGCGCTAACCAGGTTAAAAAATTGAGTTTTGCCAAAGCTAATGCCCTATTCGGAGCAATCAAGTATGCGATGAATGAAGATTTGGAGGAAATTACTAATGATTAATCGAGTGGTATTGATTGGACGAATGACCAAGGATGTTGAACTTCGGTACACGCAGTCTGGTACGGCGGTTGGTTCGTTCACATTGGCCGTTAATCGTCCATTTAAGAACAGCGATGGTGAACGTGAAGCAGACTTCATCAACGCTGTTATCTGGCGTAAACCAGCCGAAAACTTCGCTAACTTTACTGGCAAAGGAGCGCAGGTTGCAATCGAAGGACGGTTGCAAACACGTAACTATGAAAACAACCAAGGACAGCGAGTGTATGTGACCGAAGTAGTAGTCGATAACTTCTCACTGCTTGAATCAAAGTCGGAATCCGATAAGCGACGAGAAGAAAATGGAACGTCACAACCTGAAAAGCAATCATCAGCGCCAGTAAACAATGGTGGAGTTGAGATCAGTGATGACGACCTGCCTTTCTGATTGGTATAGGTGGTAATTATGAATGAACAACCAAATTATTACGCTATTATTCCAGCCCACATCAGATATGATTCTGAATTAGTTCCAAAAGCAATACTCCTGTATGGAGAAATTACAGCTCTGACAAATCAAAAAGGATATTGCTGGGCTGGTGATGAATACTTCGCAAATCTTTATAACGTCAGCATAAGAGCTGTGCAAAAATGGCTTTCTTCTTTAGAAAAAGGAGGTTACATTCACCGTGATGTTCAACGAAAAGGGGAACGAATTGTAAGACGTTATATCAAGTTAGCTGATGGTAACGAAGATATTTTCCATAACATAACGAACAAAAGTTCAAGAACATATGGAACAAAAGTTCCAGAAGTTAACGAACAAAAGTTCCGAGATAATAATACAGAGAATACTACAATTAATAATACAAGTAATAAAACACTATCAAAGGCAAAGCCTTTGGAGAGTGAATTAAAAAATCAATTTGCCGAGATTTGGGAAATCTATCCGAAGCGACCAAGAGGGAATAAAAAGACCTCGTTTACAAAATACAAGAAAGCAATCAAAGATGGCGTTAAGCACGATGAGATTAAGTCAGGACTTAATAGCTATATTAGACAGCTAAAATCGCAAGGCACAGATAATCGGTACATCAAGAATGCTGATACTTGGTTCAATCAAGCTGGGTGGGAAGACGAGTATACGACTCAATCATCAGGAACGATTGGCAACCAAGACTTAACCAAGGCCTATGGTGATTGGGACTTTTAGGAGGATAGATGGAAAGTTTAGCTAATGCTGTGAAAGGGATTGAATCAAGCTTTGAGTCTGTTCCTGCATACAAGCGGGCTAAGCAGAAGCTGAGCGGACTAAATGACGAAGAAATGAAGACTTACATCAAGATGCGAGAAGCAAAGGTTGACCAGGAAGCATACCAAAAGCTAAAGGCATCAGAACACAAGAAGTTTGAAACCTGGAGCATTTGGGGTGGCGGTGGACGACAGAAGTTTGATTTCGACCACTGGGATCCAAACCAGCAAGACAATGTGGCCAAGGCCGAAGAACTAAAGCTAAAGGCCAGGAAACTCACCAAGCGAGTGATTGACGGTTCAGGTCTTAATATCTTGCTGGCAGGCAATGCTGGAACTGGTAAGACAGCACTAACACTGGCAATGATGCAAGCTCTGAAAGAACATTCAGACAAGACAGTTATGTTCGTTAGCACAGTGGCATTGTCGGACAAGGTACACAACTTCAACGATTATCAGCAACAAGAGCGTTTGCGCTACGCCAAGGAACTGATGAAGAAGGTTGATGTGCTAGTGCTAGATGACTTCGGAAGTGAAGCTGGAGGAATGGGTAACACTGATAAGTCAGCTAGTGAACCACTGCAGAAATTTTTCTTTGAAGTTGCTGATGCACGTCAGGCCAAAGATGAATTTGGTAAGCGGACAAAGACAAACATTGTCACAACTAACCAGAAAATTACAGGCGGAAACAACAGCCTGGAACATTCTTATCATGAGAAGATTATCAGCCGACTAATCGCAAAGAAAGAAGCGAATCAATTGATATTTGGAGGAATGGAGGACTTGCGAGAGTGAACGAAGTAACAGTAGCAATGTTTATTGACGGCTTTGAATTTAGTCGGAAGACATATGAAAACGAACAAATTGCGGACAGAGCAATTAACAGCTTCAACAGTGAAATGGCGGAAGCAGGCAAGCCCTATGTCAAGTGGCGGCAGGTTAATAAATAATTATGATTAAAAACGAAAAAGAACGAGTCGCAACAAAGGCTGTTGAAGCGATGGAACATACAGTTCTATCTGGCATTATAGCTAATCAGCACATCGAAGTGGGCGGTCGGATTTATAAATTGACGATTGAGAGGTTATGAGATGACGAAAGAAATTAGCGACAAGATGGACAACCGTTTGTGGACGGCACGACGATCAACTACGCTAGCTGATTCGCAGTTGGCTAAGAAGATTGGTATTAGCAAAACGCAGATTAGACGATTCTATGGCGAAAACCGGCGGAACTTCTCGGACACGAATTGCCAGAAGCTGTGGCGGTTTGCCTATTACGGTGATTGAGGTGGTTGAATGGAAGCGCCAGGTAAGGTTCTTAGCAGGCGGGGCAATATACTAACAATTCAATTAGATGATGATGTTGATACAGATTTCTATACCGACTCAGTAGGCGTGGTGTTTCGTGATGAGCATTCAATCACTGCCCAGCAACGTAAGTTCGCCTATGCCATTATGGCCGACATTGCTAAATCTGATATTGGTGGCTTCTGGGCAGGAGATAACAAAGCTGTCGAGAACTATTTCAAAGCTGAGTATTGCCTTGATAACGATTTGGACTATATCAGCCTGTCAACTCGATTAGGTAATCGAACAGATGCCAACGAGTTCATCAGCATGTTATTGGACTTTAGCCTAGCGCACAATGTAGCGCTGTCCAGAATGCCCGTAAACGAGCTTGAGGGCGACGTTGGAAGGCGGTTCGAGTATTCATGCCTGATTAACAAAAAATGCGTTATATGCGGAACTAGCAAGGGTATTGAGTTCGCTCATTGTAAGGCGATTGGGTTCGTGAATAGTCGACAGAAGATGAACCATCTTGGCTGGCCAGGCATGGCACTTTGTCACCAACATCATCAACAGCAACATTCAAAAGACTGGGGAATTGAGCGATTTATGAATTACTACCATTTGCAGGGCGTGCCAGTTGATGAACGAATTGCCAAGATTTACCACTTGCATGTTGTCAAGAAAGAGGAGAAGAGATGAAGAAATTTACTGAAGAACAATATCGAGCAATTGCAAAGGCTGGGGATAATGCGGCAAACGAAGTTTTTGGACTTATTGATAGTCGTGTTGATTTTGAAGAATTATTAAGAATGGAAGCGCCAGATCAGGATAACGTTTTTTATCCAGATTTTAATTTGCAAAATCAAGAAATTATGGCGATTGCTAACCCAGCTACTCGTGAAGAAGCTAAGGAAAAGTACGTTGAGAAAGAGAAGAAGTATTACTGGATTTCTAAGAATCATTTGCCAAACGGGAAGTTCCGGGTTTTAGTGAAGAGTTCAGAAAGTTATCCGATTGAAATATTTTATCCATCAACTAAACCGTGCACCCCATTTACAGAATCAGAAGTACGAGAAGCGTGCTTCAACCCAGATATGTTTGAACGAGAAGAGGTGGAATAAATGGAAAAATATAAAGTTACAGTTTATGGAGATTTTGAAACTTTTGAATACAGAGATTTAACTTATGAAGAGGCTTATGACGAAGCTGGTAATTATTCAGATGATTACGTGGCAATAGTCACACTTGATGAAGAGGTGGAGTGATGAGACTAAGCATGAATATTGAGAATGCGTATTTCAGCATTAACCAAGACATCCAATATGTATTAAGCAATAAAAAATTAGATTTTAAAGAAAAACAAAGGGTCATGAATTTGATTTTGGATGCTGTTTCTAAAACGATTGATGACAATGTTGAAGAGGAAGAATGATGAACGAATTTACCGAAAAGGAATATCGAAAAATAGTATCTGCTTTTGAAAAAATAACGGATGAAGAAGAAGTTGATTATGGGTTGATGGATGCTGGAGTACATGATTCTTTAAATTTGTACACAGCGTTAGAAGGTAACTATCCATCATTTTCAAAATTTACTGATAATTGGCCAGTAACAATGGCCATTGCTAATCCTCTAACCCGTGATTGGGCTCATGACCAATTTGTCGAGAAAGAGAAGGAGTATATCTGGAAGACAAAAAAGAAGGACAGTGAAAATGATTGCCTTATTTTGTACAAAATTGTTAATACTGGTGGCATTTTAACTGATTTTAAAAGCAAAACAACACCTGACCCAATAACGGAGTCAGAAATGCGTGAATGGGGCTACAACCCAGATATGTTTGACCGGGAAGAGGTGGAATAAATGGCAACAGTAGCATGTAGATTACAGCCTAAATTGAATAAACGAGAAGTAGAACTGATTGAAATTGTTCAAGAAGTTGGCCTTGGAAGAATTATTAAAAATTATTTGCATGATGAATTATCTGATGATGACTTATCTGATGACGACTTAATTAATGTTGACTTTGATGACATTGGCGATGCTTATGTATTGGGATATGAAGAGATGGAGGAATAAACGATTTAAACAATGCTGAATGACGTTTTCTGCACACTGTGCTTTGCCCACGATATACCACACCTAGTCTTTAAAACAAAAGATGGCCATCAGGTTATCGAATCACGGTGTCGATGGTGCAATCACAAATTCGATGAAAGGATAATCGATGGACAAGATTCATATGAGCCCCACAAGGGCTTTCAAATTTAGCAAGAACCCACTAAGGGCGCTAGACGATTACACAGGTAAGCGTGATTGGTGGGAAGGTAGTAAAGATGCTGTGTTGTTCGGGACGTTGGTTCACAACATTGCTGAGGGACGTGAGAAGTTTACTGATGTATCAGATGAAGAACAAGAATTGATGGTCTCAAAAACTGGCAAGAATAAGGGCAGTTTAAAAAAGTCGTATGTTGATGCACTAGTTATCGGTCAACACCTACATGATTATGCTGAACAGTTTGGCGATGCTGACTATGAAGTATCAATCAATGAGGAAGCCGAAACTGGCAAGGTGTTCAATTCACTGCCACTGGTCGAGCTGACATGCTAACTAATCAAGCAGTGTTTGATTTTAAGACAGTAGCGCCAATGGACTTTGATGGGTTTTTGAAGTATGGCAGTTTCCGAGATGGTCGTGATGAGGAATATAAGAAGCAAATTGCTTATTATGCTTTCATGTTCGGCAAGAAAGAAGCCCATATCTTGTATATCAAAAAGGATGCTGAAAAACCATTTATCTATGACTACTTGATGTCGACCATTGAGATTGAACGCTATGCCAGTGAGATGTCAGATGATATTGAAAACGCTGTGCACTTCATCGATTGTCCAGACGACTCACAGGCAGTCAATGATGGTAGCAAATGGGCGTTTGATTATTTCGGGGGTGTTATTACAAATGAACCGTAAAATTACACAATTAATTCCGTTTGAAAGCAATGGCAATCAGATGTTTATCAAGGTCGGGAAGAAAATTCCTTTTTATAACAAAGTGATTAAGTCCATTCATTTGAACGTGAAAAATGAATTTGACCAGTACAGCGGTCAAGTAAAGGGAACGCCACTTAGTTACTATGTCAAATTTGAAGGCAATTCAGCTGCTATTGTACCGTTCGATAAGTATCTGGCGATTTATGAGGAGGTTATGGATGAAGAAAATTGAAAAAATTTGGCCTAAATATTTAAGAACAAAACCAGATGCACAGGACATTAAAGCAGTTAAAGATTTGATTGAAGAACAATATCCAGATTTCGGCGTTGCTTATCGAAATGGACTGATTAGGTTTAAATTTGATGATTGGCAAGCTGATTGGCTAATTGATGTTTTCTGTTGTGAATCCTGGGAGTTGTTTGAAGACGTTTATGAGCCAATGGATTATCCAATGTTTAAAAAAGAACCAAAATTTGAAGATGAAAAAATCGAAAATCCTGAACGATACACTGGAAAATCAGGCATGCAAGTTTTCAATGTTATCAACGAATTTGGGCTGGATTTCTATGAAGGTAACGCGCTCAAATATCTGATCAGATACAAAGATAAGAATGGCGTTGAAGATTTGGAAAAGGCAAAGGTCTATATTGACGAAATCATCAAGAACTATGAGAAAAAGGAAAAACTAAATAATGAAAAATTACATGAAGTGGTTGGGTCAAGAAGTTAAGTCATTGAATGCTGTTGGTGCATCAATGTTGGCGTTTATCGTTGGTGTACAGTTGGCATTGTTCTTGGTCAACCCAATTACACCATTAGCTGTGGTCACATTGTTGGCAACATTTATCGGTTCGGCATGTACGGTCTATATGATGATTGGAAAGCCTATCAATGGCTTGCTTGGACTGATTAGCGCAATTGGCTTCATTTACGTCAATTGGAACGCTGGTCATTATGCCAGTGTGTTAGATCAATTGGTATTCGTGGCACTGATTGATATTCCATTAATCGTTACTTGGAAAAATTGGGGTCATCGGATTGCTAATGGTGTGAAACATTTGTCTGTGTCTGGTTGGTTGTTGACCCTTATCGTGATTGTAGCCGCTTGGTATCCAGTAATGGCCGTTTACACATCATTGGGTGACACCAATCCAATGTGGGACAGCTTGACGTTGATTATTGGCGCAACAGCATCATTGTATGTGTTCATGGGATATGGCGATTCATACACGTTGTGGTTGGCATCTGATTTCGTCAACATTGTCCTTTGGTTCACGGCATTATCTGCTGGTTATTCAGCTAGTTCATTGCCAATGTTGTTGACGATGGCGTTTTACTTGATGACAGCATTGTATGGTCGATTCGTATCAGTTTGGAGTAAATGACGGCATTGCTGTCAGAAAGGGCAGTGATGAGAACGAAAGTAGACAAGTGCTTTTATGGCTATTTCTCAGGACAATTTAAAAATGAGTACGAATGGCGATTGAAGAATTTAAAACATCCAACATCAAGAGCTGATGAAAATGTAGGTGGCGGAAAATTAGAAAACGTCAACACTGCAAAAGAATCTACCGAGAATCGAATTATCAAAGTTGAAGATGATGAACGATTGAATGAGATTATTCGATTAATTGATGCAGTTGACCGTTTTGTTCGTATTATTGACCATGATGAAGTCGAACTGCTAAGGATGCGTTATAAACGTCATCCAGATAAGTGGAACTTCATTTCGGTCAAATTGTGTAAATCAGACAGGCAATTGCAAGATGATTTGAAAAGTCTTAAGGCTGAATTCTTAGCTAGTTATTATTACCCTGTGGATAACTAATTTAGACGAACGACTTCGCTAAAACTTCGTACATTGTTCGTATTATGGCTAAAAAACGGCGTTAATATGGTAGTATGGAAAACTTAGATATTTAAGTATTTCCACAAGGGCACATATCTTCCAAACTACCAATGCCTCTTTTTAAAAACAAGATGTGCTCTTGTTTATGCAATCATGTAGCTCAATAGGACAGAGTGCGGGAAGCAGAATTTATTTCTGTTATCCCGAGGTTGCAGGTTCGACTCCTGTCATGATTGTAGGTTGCGGAAACAACCGAAAAACTCCTTTGAGAAAATAGTCAGTCTGGAATGGCTGGCGTACATATCGGTGGTTAAATGTGGCATTCAATCTCGGTAATTCGAGGAAAAAGAATGACCAAGTCGGATTGGTGCCTTGCCGCTGCATTAATCCTGTGGTATTTGCCGTTTGAAAACTAGAGCCTATCCAAGTTGCAGGTTATGGATTGTGGTATCAGGGGAGGCGTGACGAATCTGGTGCGGAAAATGTGGGATAGCTGGTTAGAGGTCACGGACTCTAATAGGGTAGCGGAAGCTATCAAAGCCTAGAAAGCGTTCTGGCCTTCAGCAAGTCAGTGTACATATCGAACTGTTGCAATTTTTGCAATGGTTCTTTTTATTTGGAGGAACAAAATGTACGAAGATAAAGAGATAAGAATGAAGCGACACAAAGAACAGGCAACGTCTGTCAATAAACAGTTCGCTACTGTGACTGATGAACGGCCAGATAAACACGATTATCGGCACGCTAACATGCGGGCAGGATTTCGAAACGGCGCTATCAATTACCACAAGCATATGAGGTGGTTGGACAAATGATAATAGCTTTATTAATAATCGTTATAGCATTGTTCCTGATTGAACTGATGGTCGATGCCATAGCACTGACGTTGGTGATTGTCTGGTTGTTCTTTGGATTAAAGGTAGCACTGATTGTGTTAGTAGTGATGTTGATATTAGGGTGGTTGTTTCATGCCAAGAGTTAAGCGATGTCGAGCAAATGGTTGTCATGCAATGGTGGCGTTTGATTCACGATATTGCAAACGACATCAAGACTTAGCAATGGACGAACCAAAGCCAGTGCGCAACACCTATCACTATAATCACCACACTAGGAATAGGAATGGTCAGAAGATAGATCAGTACAAGTTCTACAGAACACGCCAGTGGGTTCAATTGCGGCAGTCGACATTAGATGCGCAACATTATCTGTGTCAGTATTGTTTGGCTGATGGGATTGTAACCACTGCTAAAACAATCGACCATCGAATCCCGATAGAATTTGATAGCAACTTACGAGCAGACATCAACAACCTAGATGTTATCTGTTCGAGTTGTCACACTAAGAAGACAAACTGGGAAAGAAAGTGGTATGGCACTGGAAACGGCAACAAGTTGCGACAAGTTCGAGCGATTGACGATGTGAAAACAATAAATAAAATGATGAATGACGTTTAGAGTGCCTAATAGGCGTTTTAAGCGTTTTTTATTTGTGCGTGTGTAATTACACTAAAAATGTTTTAAAATCGCAAATACCCCCCCCTAACGTTTGAATGACGAGAGAGCGCTCACATATCGTCATCTTATAAAAAAATCGAATTTTCAAAATTTTTTACCCTGGGGGGGTGGTGGCCATGTAAAAGGAGGGCGGGAATGCCTAAAAAATCGAATAAAAACGTCAACGGTGGGCGCTTACGCAAAGACCCTCCCGACTATTTTGGAAGACAAGCGGGTGTCACATGGCGACAGATAGTCGATTTTTTAAAAGACTATCCAGACGTAACCAGAATTGATTCAAATTTGGTTGAAATGTATTGCACGCAGTATGAATTGTACCGAAACGCCTATAAGCACATTCAAGAACACGGTGAAGTGCAGGCAATTTATACATCCGTCCAAAACGCGGCCGGTGAAGTCATTGAAAAAGATTTCAAAGGCTATAAGCGAAATCCAATGACACAAATTTATAACGATGCAGTTAAGAATTTGAACAGCATTGGTTCAGAGTTAGGTCTATCACCTAAGAGTCGTCGCGCTTTGTTTGGCGAACTGTCCAATGGTGCTGATGATACTGAAGAAATTATGAAATTGTTTGGTGGTAGCTGATGAAAAAAATCGACTTAACCGTTTCGCATAAAGTTGACGAAGCGTTCGAACAATTGAATACAGACGAGATTAGAAGTAAGTACACTGACAAAGGAACACGCTATGCTTTCAAAGTTTTAAAAGGAGAAGTAACTGCTGGCTATATGATGAAGTTGGCAGCATTCCGCCACATCCGAGACTTGCAACGCCAAGGTGATGATGACTTTCCATTTACTTACTCAATGAAAAAGGCGGAACAGATTCTGCTATTTGCGTCCATGTGTCCAAATGTTGACACTGGTGAGCCAACAGAACTGATGGATTGGCAAGAGTTTATCCTAACTCAGTTGATAGCATGGCGCAATGAAGACAATGGTAAACGTTTCAGTCGTGCCATTGTTTCGGTAGCCCGTGGACAGGGCAAGACTTACCTGATGGCGATTGTCATGTCTTACTCTTACTTCATTGAATCGATCGGTTTGGAAAACCAGGACTTTTTAGTGTCATCCATCAATTGGAAGCAGACAACCAAGCTGTTTGGCTACATCAAGACCATGATGAAATCGTTGGCGCATGATTCCATTTTTAAGAAGCTGGCAGATGAAAGTGAGTTGGCCATTCAGAACGACCAAATCATCATGAAGAAACACAACAACGTGATTCGGGCCATCAGTCATGAATCAGGACAGTACGATTCCTACCATTTCACAACCGCTATCGTGGATGAGATTGGTGAAATCAAAAGCCGTGAGCGTATTTCTAAGATTGTATCTGGCCAGGTCAAAGTTAAAAATCGTCAGTTTATCCAGATTTCAACCGCTTATCCTGATCCGTCTGTGCCATTCCACGATGACCAGAAGATGATTCAACAAGCAATGGAACAAGATTATAACCGAGATGCCGACACGTATTTGGGTTTGATCTGGGCTCAAGATGATTTGGCGGAAACGTATGATGATGAGTCATGGATTAAGTCGAATCCGCTTTTGTATTTAAAGGGGCAATATGCCAACTTGATTTCTGGCTTACGAGACAAGCGAGATGCTGACAGTTTGTCGGGCACACTGTCCGACTTCCAAAACAAGAACCTGAACATGTGGCTACAAGAATCAACCAATTCATTTCTAAAACTAGCCGACATCGAGAAGTCTATTATTCCAACATTCAACATGGATGGCCGACAAGTCTATATGGGATTTGATTACTCCATGTTTTCAGATAACACGGCCATCGGCTTTGTCTTTCCATATGAGGAAGATGGCGAACGTAAGTGGCACATCTACCAGCACAGTTTTATTCCATGGGAGAAAGCAGGTTCAATCGAGGCCAAAGAAAAGCAAGATGGCATCGAGTATCGGCATCTGGCTGAACTCGGTTACTGTACCATCACAAGCCACCCGCAAGGCCTGATTAATTCTGACCAGGTGTATCAGTGGATGCGTGAATTCGTGGAAGACCATCGTTTGGATGTGGTGTTTTTTGGTTACGATGCTTGGGGTGCAAAGCCTGTCATTAAACAACTAGAAGCCAACAGTTCCTGGCCGTTGTTAGCTGTTCGTCAACGGACGAGTGAACTCAAAGATCCAACAAAGTTCCTGCAGTCATCAATGGTTGAAGGTTCATTGACTCGGTTGGATGACAAGATACTGGAAAAGGCGTTGATAAATGCCCAAATTATTGAAGATAAGATTGGCATTCAAGTCGATAAAGCAAAAGCTACGCTCAAAATTGATGTGGTCGATGCCATCATTGATGCGATGTATCAGAGCATGTACCATTTTGAGAGTTTTTCAACGGTCAACGACCCCAACCAACAGTATGAACGAATGACTGACGAACAAAAATTGGAGTTCTTATTGAATGAGTCGGGCATGGTATAGGAGATTTACAACATGATTAAACGTTTATTAGCGCCTATATGGCGCTTTTTTGATGTCATTTTTTTCACGATTTCGATGGTTTTTATCAATATTTTTGCGTTTTATTGGGGAAATCGATGGGGTTTTCTCAGTTTAGCAATCACATCATTTCTCGTGGCACGGGCCAGTGAAATTCTGGCCTATCAAATGAAAGGGGGTGATGATTAATGCCACTATTTAAGCCAAATTTCCAAAACGGTTTGGCAGTTCCAGGTGGTGAAGAGATTGGTTTTACCGACGGTGATGTTATTAACTTTTTAAACGTTGATGGTAATGACAACAAGTATGTAACGGCTGATAAAGCGTTGCAAAATTCAGATGTGTACTCCGTTGTTTATCAGTTGAGCTCTGATTTGGCGACTGCAAAGTTGAATGCTAATAAGAAACAGTCCCAAGCCATGATTGATAATCCAACAAATAACTGGTCAAACAGTCATGCGTTCTGGCAATCAGTGTTTGCTCAGTTGCTGTTAGGTGGGGAAGCCTTTGTTTATCGTTGGCGAAATGTGAATGGAAACGATATGCGCTGGGAGTATTTGAGGCCTAGTCAAGTGACTATTTATGCACTAGAGGACTTCTCAGGCGTTTACTACAATGCTTCATTTGACAGCCCATTGGTTGGCTACAAGGAAGCAATTCCAGCTAACGACATGATTCATTTTAGAATGATGAGTCAGAACGGTGGGGCTACTGGTATAAGCCCACTTAGTGCTTTGTCCAATGAATTTAAGATTAAGGACAATTCAAACAAGCTGACATTGAACGCGTTAACGCAGTCGGTTCTGTCGCCTGGAATTTTGAAGATGGATATGGGTCTGCTAAATGATAAAACCCGTGCTGCGGCTTCACGAAAGTTCATGCAACAGATTAACGAATCAAACGGCGGACCAATTGTGCTGGACAATTTGTCTGATTATTCGCCATTGGAAGTTAAGAATGATGTGTCAAAGCTATTGTCGCAAACGGATTGGACGGGGACACAGATTGCCAAGGTATATGGTGTACCTGATTCTGTTTTGAATGGGCAAGGAGACCAACAATCGTCTCTTAATATGATTGGCGGTGAATACGCCAAGGCATTGATGCGATTCGCCAATTCAATCACGTCTGAACTATCTAATAAGTTGGGTGCGAAGGTATCAATTGATTTGAAGCCTGCACTCGATCCACTGAACAACGACTTCGCCTCTAATATCCAATTACTCTCACAATATGGAACACTCTCACCAGAACAAGCACAGTGGTTGCTGAAGAACTCGGGATATTTGCCAGAAGACATGCCCGAGTATGTTGTGCCAGCATCACCACCTAGCGCTGGTGGAAAGGAGGAAAGTTAAATGACAGTTATTGATGTAAAAGGTCCAGTCGTGGATAACGAAACGGCCATGATGTATGACTTTTTCGGGATGAACTCGGTATCACCTAGCACAGTTAGCGCGGCAATTGATGAGGCCAACGATAACGATGATGTAACCGTTAATATCGCTTCAAACGGTGGCGATGTGTTCGCTGCTTCTGAGATTTATACGATGTTGCGGTCAGCGCCTAACAATGTGGTCGTAAACATCCAAGGTTTGGCAGCTAGTGCCGCTTCCGTGATTGCAATGGCTGGCGATACAGTCAACATCAGCCCGACAGCTCAAATTATGATTCACCAAGCATCCACAATTGCCCAAGGGAATAAAGACGACCTCGGCAAGCAAATCAACGCCTTGTCTGGTATCGACCAGTCAATTGCTTCAGCTTATGAAGAGAAGACGGGTATTGACCAAGGGCAGTTGTTGAACATGATGTCCAATGAAACGTGGATTGGTGCGAAGGATGCGGTTGACCAAGGGTTTGCCGACAACATTATGTTTGCAGAAGAACCAACACTACAAGCAGTCAACACTGTGTCGGACATTATTCCAAAGTCAGCCGTGGCCAAGTTCTTAAATTTGAAAGCTAAGGCTGATTTGGAAGACCAACACGAACAGGTTGATGAACCAGTGGCCGAACAAGACCCGTCAGAAAAGACGGAAAAATCAACAATTGAAGAAGAACACAACGATAGTCGCTTATCTGATTTACGCAATCAGAAAGCGGCTATTTTGTTAGGAAAAATTTAAGGAGAAAACTCAATGTCTAACATCAATGAATTAAACACTGTGTTTACAGATGCAGGTCAAAAGGTGTCTGATTTGCAAGCTAAGGCGCAAGCCATGGCTATCAATGACGAAGTGACAGCCGAAGAAGTGTCACAAATTAAGAATGAAATCGAAAATGCGATTGCTAAGCGCGACTTGGCCAAGCAAAACTTGGAACAGGCTCAAGAAGCTCAGGCGGTTGAAGTGTTGAACACTAAAGCTGAGCCTTTGAACAAAGAAGAAAAAGATTTGAAGGCTTCATTCGTTCAAGATTTTAAGGATATGATTACCGGCAATCCACGTTTCTTGAACTCCGTTAATTCAACGACTGATGGTTCAGGAACAAACGCAGGTTTGACAATTCCGCAAGACATTCAAACTCAGATTCACCTTTTGGTTCGTCAGTACGAATCATTACAAGAACTGGTCAAGGTTGAAACGGTCGGAACGTTGTCTGGTTCTCGGGTTTACGAGAAGTGGACTGACATTACGCCGTTGCAAAATTTGGATGCTGATGATGCCACTATTAGTGAAATCGACGAACCACATTTGACGATGGTTAAGTATTTGATTAAGCGTTATGCAGGGATTCAAACTGTTACAAACTCATTGTTGAAGGACACGGCTGAAAACATCATGGGTTGGTTGACAACATGGGTTTCTCGTAAGGTTGTCGTTACTCGTAACCAAGCGATTATTAACCAATTGAACCAAGCTCCTAAGAAGGCAACGGTTGCTAAGTTTGATGATATTAAGGATTTGATGGGGCAACTTGACCCTGCTATCCACATGTTGTCTAGCTTTGTTACCAATCAAGCAGGTTGGGTTGCTTTGAGCAAGGTAAAGACTGCCACTGGTAAGTATCTGTTGGAACAAGACCCAACTCAACCAGACCAGTACACAATTCTCGGACATCAATTGAAGGTCGTTTCAAATCGTTGGTTGCCTGATGTTTCAGGAAACCACCCATTGTACTTCGGTGCATTGGACCAAGCGGTTACATTGTTTGACCGCGAAGACATGACGATTCAAACAACTAACATTGGGGCTGGCTCATTTGAAACTGACACCACTAAGTTGCGTGTTATCGATCGTTTCGATGTACAACCAACTGATTCAGATGCTTACGTGGTGGCATCATTTGCTGCGTTGGCTGATCAACCATTTAATGGTTCAACACCAGCAGCGGCCGCATCACACTAAAATTTAAAAAGTCGCCTTAAAAATACACAGTCTGCACATGCAGGCGGCTGATAGGAGGCACAATGCTCGTATCAATTGATACATTGAAGTTGTCCTTACGAATTGATGGTAGTGCTGATGATGTTTTGTTGACGGGCTATTCAGAAGCGGCTGAGACGTACATCAAGAACGCTATTGGATATGATTATGATGATTTTTACACAGAAGAACGGGTAGCACCGCTATTTGAGACGGCAGTAATCGCCCTTGCAAGTAGTTATTACACGTTTAGAACGTCGTTATCATTGGTTCAGTCTTATCCAGTGGACGTTGCGGTTGAGTCGATTATTGGCCAATTACGTGGCGAATATTTGTTGTTCGAGGAGGAAAAGCAGAATGCAAATAAATCCACTTGAATTTAACGAGCGCTGTGAGTTTGGCGTAAATGATTACAAACCGTCACCTAAAAACGGGAACAACGTTCCAACGTTCCAGCATAAGTTTGCTCGTTGGTTTGGTTGGCGAACCCAGACGTTTAATCAGCAGTACGCCTTATTAGGTGTAACCAAAACAGTGACCAAGCAGATAGCGGTACGACATGACCCAGCAATTACACCAGACATGATGGTGCGAATCGATGGCGTTGTCTACCGTTTTATTTTGTTCTCGCCTGACAATCGGTCGATGCGTGAAACATACGACCTTCTAACCCTCGAGGAGGTGGTCAAGCCATGAGTGATTTTGAAAATATGATGAATGGGTATTTGGAGAAGGCCGGTGGATTGGTCAATTTAACTGTTGAGGAACGTTCGGAAGCAACTCAAAAGGGTGCGGAAGTGTTGAAAGAGAACATGTCTGATTTGACACGCTCACTTCACTACAACAAAAACCGCAAAATTGGCAAGATGCCTCACTTGGCTGATTCCATCACGACTGGTCAATTGGATGGCACAAAAGAGGATGGTGACACAGCGGTTGGCTTCACAACTAAAGACCATAATCACGCCCGAATTGCCAGGTTTTTAAATGATGGCACAGTCAAAATGCGGGGCGACCACTTCGTTGATAAGGGCTTTGTTGAGTACGAGGGCAAGGCATTTCAGACCATGGGGGATGCACTAACTGCTATCCAAGAAAGGAAGGCTAAATGACAGCATTAAGTAACTTATATGCAGTGATTGATGCCAACCCGACTTGGACTGGCAAGACTTACATCAAATCTGTACCTGAGACTATCGGGGAAAACAAAACATTCATCATCGTGCGGGACAGCACACAACAACTTCTGGATTTTGCAAGCAACTCATTTCAAACAATGCAGTTCGACATGCAAGTCCAGATTTTTTATAGCAACGAAAGCGATGACGATTTCGACCAAGTCGAAATGGACTTGATGCGTTATCTGCAATCAAACGGTTATTTTATTGAGAACGTTCGGGGACGAATTCAAGACCCTGACACTTTTCAAGATTACCAAACAATTATTTTAGGCAAACAAGAAAGGAATTAATACATGGCTACATTAGGTATTAAGCGGGCATGGGTTGCTCGTGTCGACCAAAATTTTAAAGTCATCACTGGGGTAAACGGCATCAATGGTCAGGCATCTGACACTGATGGCCGTTTTTTGATTGACGAGTCAAGTTCACAGGGCGTTGCATCAGCTAACATGACGAACTTGCAAGGGGCTTTGTCAGACATCTATGGATCTAACAAGCTTGTTTATAAGTCTGCTGCCAAGGGTAACGCCCAAACAGTGTTGACGGTTAATCATTTGCCAGCAGACGTTAAGCAACGAATGCTTGGCGCTGTTGATGATGGTCGTGGTGGCTACTCTATCAATGGAAAGGCCAACTCAAACAATCGTATCGCCTTGTTGGTGGAATCGTCTGATGCCTTCGACATCACTCAACCTGTTTACTTCGGTTTCTATGCTGGAATTGTGACAGAAGCATCCGAAAACGTTGCCACTAACGATGCTTCAGAAAAGCGGACACAAGATGCTTTGACATTTGGACACTTGGAGCGTGGTGATGACGGCTTTGGTAAACGATATTTCTCATGGCTTTCAAACTTTGATAAGACCAAGATGATGAATGATATTTTCCCTTCAGCATCTGGCACATCAGCTTATTCAAACACTTCAACGTCAACTGCAAGCACGACTGCTTCAACAACGACAGCAAGCAACTAATTTTTACGAGTCACCGCAAGGTGGCTTTTTATTATGGTCTGGATTAGGCCACCTATCAAGTTAAATTAAGGAGAATTTTATGGCCGTTTTAATCAACGTAAAAGAAGAACTCGGAATTTCTAAACCAATCAAGGTTAAGGAATCAAACGCGAATATGCGTAAAACACTTCAATTCCAAAAGGAAATGGCTCGTCTACAAGTTGAGCAAGAAAAATTGCAAGGTCGAGCTGATAAGTCTAAATCAGACGCACAGGCGGCGCAATTGATGTCAAATATGTTCGACATGATGATGAAGATGCTGGACAACGTTCAAGTCTACATCGTTGAAATCCTGCATCTTGATGAAGAAAAGCAGGACTACATTGAAGAAGAAATGGACTTTAATGAAACGATGGATCTAGCCAATAAGATTTCAGGAAAAATTATGAAGGTTGAACCGACTGATGCTACAGAAGAAGGTGATGATTTAAAAGCTTAAATGGGCGTTATGAGTTTTTTGATGATGCCTTGAAGGACTTTGATTATACGTATCAGCAGGTTTTACAGAATCTGCACATTTTGCCATCAGAATTTGATGAAGAAAATTATTATCGAATGGCCGAAATCGTTAGCGCACAAAAGAAGGAAGACCGTCCATTGTCTGGAAATGCCTTCTTGCGTTCGATTGGTATCGACCCCGATGCGATTAACGAAAGTGACCAAGGGAAGGAGGTATAAGACTTGAAAATTAGTAACGAGATGGCCACGAACCTGACCCTTGATATCAGTCATGCTAAAGGTCCGCTGAAAGACCTGACAGCCGAGGTTAAAACAGCCAACAGTGAGTGGAAAGTCCAGGAAGCTCAATTGAAGGCGGCGGGCGATGCTGTTGGGGCAAGTAAAGCCAAGTATGATGGCCTTAACCGAACGGTTAGCGAGCAAAAAGATAAGGTCGAAGCACTCAAGCAGTCGTTGGCTAACAACAACACTGAAACGACCAAGGGCCGTGAGTTGCAAGCCTATTTAACTAACGAATTGGCCAAAGCTGAACGGCAGTTAAATAGCTACAATGGCCAGTTAAACAAGGCTGAGGAAGCCTACAAATATCAGTCAAGCGGATTGGCCAAGGTCAACAATGATTTAAGCCACAACACGGAACTGACAGAAGCCAATGTCCGTCAGTTAAAGGCGGAAGGCAACGAATCAGAAGCCAATAAGGTTAAGTTAGCAGGGTTAACCAAGACCCGCGACAGTTTGAATAAGATTTTGAAAATTCAGACTGATGAATTAGACAAATTAGCTTCAACTGGCGATAAAAACTCAGAAGCCTACAAGAAGCAAGAGTTGCGTGTCGCTCAAATGTCGGCAAAAGTAGCGGAAGCTAATAAAGACATTAAAGAGTTGAATGAGCGAAACATTAAGCCAAAAACATCTGGAATTGATTCAGTTAAAGAAAAGCTTGATTCAATGAACAGTAAAGTTAAAGAAACGAATAGCCGTTTCCGAGACATGTTGGGCGCTCAACTAGTAGCAACAGGTATAATAAACGCCTTTTCTAGCATTCGGAGCCATATAACAGGAGTTGTTAGTGCTGGTGCTGATTACAATAAAACGATGCAAGGAATTCAATCCAGCTTTGACACGTTTACGAATGGTAATCAAAAATTAAACAAGCAACTAACCGACAATGTTGTCGCTATTAAGAATACATCCGGATATGCTGAGAACGTTGGCGCTGCAATGACAAAGGCGGCGTATGGCGTTAATCAAAATCAAGATTCCATTAAGAAATTAACCAATTCATTTGGTGTTTTAGGTCGTGCCTACGGTAAGAATGACGATTCAATGGCTGCTTCAGTTAAAATGTTTCAACAAATGAGTTCGACGGGCAAGATTACTTCTGGTTCCATCTCAAAGATGGACAAACAATTCAAGGGATTTGGCAATCAATTAGCTAAAACAATGGGAGTTTCTCGTACTCAGCTTGATAATTTTGCCAAAAGTGGAAAAATCAGCATGCAGGACGTTGCTAACGCGATGAATTCGTTAGCGGCTACAAAACCATTAGCTTTGGACAACTATTATAAGACTTTTGATGGTTTTACCAATCATTTTGAAAGCAGATATAAAGAGTTATCAGGTAAGATAACAGCTGGATTTTTCAATAACTCAAATACGATGTTGGCTAGTTTGTCGAAGTCATTAGACGGTAAACAAGTTGATGATGCGTTTAGTCGGTTGGGTGATTCGGTCAATAAAGCCGCTAACACAATCTTTGGTTCATTCTCAAAAACGTTTAAAACTGGTAAAAATCCAGTTGTGACGTTTGCAGATGATGCTTCAAAGGGTATTGAAAAATTTGGAAACTTTATTGCCAACCATGCTAAGGATATTCAAAACTTTTTCGAAATGGTTAAGGATTTAGGCAAAGCTGGATTTGGAACAATGGGAGCAACATTAAAAATTGTGCTTCCAATTTTGGAGTCCTTGGGAAAATTTGCTAAGAATCACCCGAAAGCATTCAAAGCGTTAGCAGTTGCTATTCTTGGTTTTAACCTTGCTTTAAAAGGTACTATCGGTGTTCTTGGAGGAATGAAGAAGGCATCGGATGCGTTTAAATTTGGGAAGGGACTATTTGTTAAAGTTGATGAAAAAACGAACGAAAAGGAACTTACCAAATTAGGTTCAGCGGTTAAGAAAACATTTACCGGAATTTGGTCAGCCACAAAAGCAATCGGTAGAGGGTTAAAATGGACTGCCAAATTAGCTTGGTCTAGTGTTAAAAAGTCACTAAGCCTTATCGGAAAGGCAGCCAAAGGAGTTGGCAAAGGTCTAAAATGGACGGCTAAGATGGCTTGGTCAGGTGTCAAGAAATCATTGAGTTTGATTGGTAAAGCTGCTAAAGGAGTTGGCAAAGGGCTAAAATGGACAGCTAAAATTGCTACTAATGTTGCAAAAAAGGCCCTTACTGGATTGCTTTCAGTTGGAAAAATGGTAGGCCGCGGATTGAAAACAGCTTTTGAATTTGCCAAGTCAAATCCATTGTTGATGATTGTTTCGGTAATTGGGCTAGTTATTGGTGCTTTAACTGAACTGTACCAGCACAATGCCAAATTTAGAAAATTTGTCAACGGTATGTTTAAGGCTGTTCAAGAGTTCATTGCTCCAATTGGTGACTTTTTTTCTGGCATTATGAAGGGCATCTGGGATGTTATTAGCACTTATCTTGGTTTTGTCGTTAAATTTTGGTCTACTGTCTGGAAGGGGATTAGTACAGTAGCCAGTGGTATATGGAACGGTATTTCGAGTTTCATTAGTGGTGCCATCCATGGAATCAGCTCAACGATTTCAAATGTATTGAGTGGTATTTCTGGCACTTGGAAAGAAGTGTGGGGCGGAATATCTTCATTTTTCGGCGGATTGTGGGACGGTATCGTCAACACAGTTGAAAAGGCCATCGACAAGATTAAGAGCGTTATTAATGGCGTTAAGGATGTAGTGGGTGGCATCGGTAAATCAATTGGTAAGATGATTCCACACTTCGCACGAGGTGGAATCGTTAGTCAAGGTGATCAAGTGGTCATGGTCAATGATGGCGATGGTCAGGATTATAAGGAATTAATCCAATTGCCAAACGGCAAGATGACCATGACTAATCAGCGTAATGCCTTGATCCCATTACCTATTGGCACACGGATTTATTCGGGCGAAGACACCAAGCAAATCATGAACCGTCATGGCATTAAGAACTATGCCAAAGGAGGCGTTGTCGGAGGTGGTAACACTTATGACATCGTTAACAACTACCACCCTTCAACGATTATCCCAATTAGTGGTGTTGAGTCGTCAGAAGGCTATGAGTTGCTGAACCGTTCAGCTAATTCGTTTAGTCAACCATCATCACAACCAGTTCAGGCATCAAATGGCGATGGCGCAAAGTTGGACCAAATCATCACCTTGTTAGCCATGATTCTTGGGGTTAATAAGGAACAGTTGAACTCTGGCCATCCTAGCAATAACAATGCGTTGACGGCATTGTATCAACAAATGTCGCGGGATAATTCCATGCGTAAGTATCAATCAATCTAGGAGGATTAGATGTCAGATTTCTTTGTAATGCGCAAAGGGCATGATGAACTAAATTTGTCAGATAAATTGCCTTCTGTGCGTTTTTTAGAATTAAATGTCGGGGCACCCCAGTTGACACCGACTTATAACTCGATTCAGGGGAGCGATGGTCAGCTATTACAGACAGTGTCTTTCAATAGTTCAACGGCCGTCGCTTCCTTTTTTATTGAAGGGCGTAATCGGTCAGAATTCAACTTGGCAAAGTCGGCGTTGCAACGTGAGTTGTATGCTCGAGCGCCAATCAGAATCAGGTCGAGTGATGATCCAGGGAAAGCCATGTGGGTTCTGGCTAACCCAACGGATATCAACCCATTAGCTAACAGTGATGATGTTAAGGTTGATTTAGCTTTCACGATTGTGAGCGGGACAAAGCTGACACCTTTTAATAGTGATGAGCTGGTCGAAAATCAAGACAAGTTGTCATTTGGGATGAACCTTGATTTAGACAATCTGCCCAGTTACCACTTCAATAGTAATAATTTTAACGTTTTCAATCCCAGCGACCTGGAAATTGACCCCTATATTCAACACCATCAACTGGTTTGGACGATTAAGGGCACAGGTCAAAGCGTGACGGTTAGCAATGCCACAAACGGCACGAGCTTCACTGCTAACACGAATTTGGGCAGTTCGGACACGTTGACCATGAATGGCATTACGCTGGCTAAGAACGGCACACAGGGCGGAATTGATACGGACTTTGGCCACATCATCCTAGCTCGTGGCGACAATAACATCACGATAACTGGTCTATCGAACGTTGATGTTACTGCGTCGTTCCCGTTCTTGTACTTTTAATTGAACAGTCGAGATAAGTTGGTAGTGCGGTCAAGAGACCAGTCAACGACCGTACCAGTGCAATCACTTGATTTTTCAACACTCCAGACAACTTGGGAAAAAAATAACAGCTATCAAATTGAGTTCACAGCTTATGATGATGATAGCCTAGCATTCAGCCTGCTGACGGTTGAAAATAGCGTTTTTTGGAATGGGCAAGAGTACATCATTAAACAGTCAACAGACGGTTATTCTGGTGGTGTGCATACGTTGCAAATCACAGCGACTCATGTGTTCTACCAGCTCAACAATAGGCGACAAAATGACGTACAAAAAGGGGATGTATCTTATACAATTCAGTCCGCTTTGCAGTTCTTAACCAGTCCTATTCAGGGCTATACGTTCAATGTGGTTGGTAATTTAAACAGCACGCAAACATTAACTGATTTTGGCAACTGTTCCATTGCTGATGGGTTAAGCACGATCGCATCATCATTTAACGTTTATGCCATTGTTCCTGATAATTACATGGTCAATTTGTACAGTGAGACGAGTTGGACAAACGATGTCCATAAGCAGTTCTTTTATCGTAACAACACCAGTGATGTACAGTTGCAATATGATTCATCAACAATTGTCAATCGGGTGCAAGTTGTTTCGACTAATGACACCCCACAATTTGCACCGTTTTATGTAACTGACGATGAATCGATTAAGCAGTGGGGCGTACGTGATGGCGAACGGGTGGAGAACGATAAGGACAACAACACTGACCCAAACGTTGCCACAGCAAAAGCCAAGATGGTCACAGTACCATCATTGACACTGACAGTGACTGTGCAGGAAAATGATGTGCACATGGGCGACATCTGGACGTTGGTCATTCCTGACAGCGGTATTACCACCAAAGTTCAAGTGGTGTCGATTGTTGACACGCCATTTTTAAAAAACAACATGCAAGTGACGTTAAATAACACGATGCAGAATTTCTTGGATTCATTTAATGCCAATTCAAAGCAATTGGCCAATATCCAGATTCAGAATAAAAATAAGGGCGTTTCATTCAACATGTGGACGGTCGGAAAGGTAACGGAGAATGGCTGATACACCAATCGTTCAATATCCTGATGCTAGCGGTAATCGAGCTTATGCTAAGACCCACGTTCAAGCGGTCGATGGACTAGACGACAAACTGTCTGAATATGCCAAAAAAACAGAACTTGCTAATACGGCGTCTTTAGCAACCCAATTCGATTTTTTAAAAACTGATAAAGCTATCTATAACCCAAATGACGTGGTTACGTTTAATCTGACGATGAACCAGAGCGTGGCACGAGTGAAAGTCACTAAATTTAGAAATGAACAAAATTTGGGTGAAGATACTGTCTTTGGTTATGGTAATAATTTCCAGTATCAATGGCAGTTAAATGGTGATGACAACGCCCAGTATTTGGTTAAGTTCTCGAATTTGGACAGCAATGGAAACATTGTTTTCAGTGATTTTATTGCCGTTCATGTGAATACGAATCCTGGTGTCTTTCCAATTATGGGCTTCTTGTCAAAATATGATAATTATGACCCCAATGGTCAACAGAAAATCATTGATTATCTGAACCGTCTGCATATCAATTATGTGCAATATTATGACTGGTTCGAGTATCATGACATTCCATTGTATACGGGTGACCGCAACCAACCATCAGCATATTGGACTGATTTTGCCAATCGGCCAACTAGACTGGATGTTATCCAAAAATATCTGGAATTGTGTCGTGAGCGCAACATGAAATCAATGGCATACGGACTGATGTATGGGGCAAGTACGAATCAAGACCAAAATGGCTGGAATGAATCATCATTCTTGTATAATTCGCCAACTAGTTCACCAAATCCAGGTAATGTGGCGGTCAACCCTTTGCCTCAACCAATGTTTAAAAATAATATTTATATTCTTAATTTTTTAAGTGATGATGTGAAACCAAAGATTTTCAGTGCTTGGCAGAAAGTATTTAATGCATTGCCATTTGATGGTTGGCACATTGATACGTTGGGCGATTTCGGAACAAAGTACATTTACAATTCTGGTTCAGTTGATAGCAATTTCTTAGCCAACGTTGGTTATAAGTATTTTGTGATGAATGCTAGAAATTACTTTGGTAGTGGTAAACAACTGGGCGTGAATGCAGTGGCAACTTATGGATATGATGCGGTTGCTAGTCAAGATGTAAATTATTTATACAGTGAACAGTGGGATTTTGAAGCCAAAAGTTATGATGACTTGCTTCAAAAAATCAAGCAAATGCGGTCAAATCGAAACGATATTGGGCTGATTATTCCAGCCTATATGCACAAGTCAGTTGACTGGTCACAACATGCGCAACAATTTAACACAGACGCTGTTAAGTTAACCAATGACATCATTATGGCTGGCGGTGCTAGTCATTTGGAGATGGGTGAGCACATGCTTAGTCGTGAGTATTTTCCAAATTCCGACATTACCATGTCGCAAGATTTGATTGATTATTTGCCAAAACAATACGATTTCATGGTTGCTTATCATAGGGAGCTTTCTATTAAAAACCCGACTGATTATTTCGTGATGAACACCCACAAGAACAGTAAGAATTACGTTAATACTTCCATGTTCACTGCTATTGAAAACAGTGACCAATACGTGACATCAGTGTCTATTATCAACACTAATGGGTTGAATGGTGACGATTGGCAAGATGCAAACGATAACAGAAAAATTCCTGACCCAATCTATAACGAGCAGGCCAAATTTAATTCATCATTTCGATATGTATTCTGTGCCACGATTGAAAACCCAGAACCCGTGATGCTACAACAAGACCAATGGGGGAATTTTGTGATACCAGAAATTAAAAATTATACATTGATTTGGGGGCTTAGATGAATTTCAATAACATCATTACCAAACTTTCAAATTTAAAAGCAAGCTATGATGCACTGGTGCAATCACTGATAGGGATTGGACTGGTTGAGGAGTTCCCAGAAATATCATTTGATAACAGCTATTCACACTATGATGTGACTGATTATCGTCAGATTTATGACGATTTGAATTTGGCAAGAAGCTGTGTGAACTGGTTGATTACTACAACCAATCAGAATGGCTATGTGGCAGATGATGGGGATGAATTGTCACCCGTTGATTTCGTGGTTATTGACTTAATTGATGGCCAAGAATTATCAGCCTATTACACCAGTAAATTGCAAGAAATGCAGACAGTGTTAGACCAGCTAAAAGCAATTTTGGTTGAAAACAACGTAATCAAAAATTAAGGAGGAATTATGGCACTAAAAACTTATGCTGAATTAGACATCAATATCACTGATGTCAATTCAACCACCCTTGTTCCAGCGTTAAACGGGCGACAGGGTGACAATAATCGTGAAGTATTCTTGTGGCTAAAAAACGGCAAGCAAGGATATGATTTGACAGGTAAAACTGTCACACTTTATGTAAAAGATGCAGCGGGCGTTGTAAAAACCGCCTCAACGATGAATGACCAGACTGGATTATCCACTGGTCATTTTTCTTTGCTCATTCCAAGCGCTGTTTATCAAGCGCCTGGTGCAGTGCAAGACTCATATATCCAAATCAAGCAAAATGACACCGTTACCACGTCAATTCCTGTTGCGTTCAATGTCGTGGAAAATACGATGTTGGTCACACAAACACAATCAGAAACATATTTGGATAGCGTTCAAAAGTTGGTTGATGATGCCAATAAGCGGTTAGCAACAGCTACAACGAATTTGCAATCAGTTGAGAATGCTATCCAAGCGTTGCAAGTAACTATCAACAATTTAAACAGCCAATTTAATTCAGATTTGTTCGCTCAAAAGGCCAAAGATAACACATTTACTGGCACTAACACATTTAATGGAAAGGGTGTGTTTAATGGTGACATTAATGCTAACTATGCCAAGGTTACTGGCAACATTGATGCTGGTGGTGATACTCACTTCAAGTCAACCACCCTAGACAGTTGGTCATTTGCAAATGGCGGATTTGAAGTGTCTGGTGGGTTGAAGAACCACGGAAACATCTTATCTGACACGTTGAACGTATCGGGCAATGTAACTGCTGGCGATGCTTCTCTTAAATCAGTTAATGCACCGGGTTGGTCAACGTTTTCTGGTGGAATTGATGCCACTAATATCACTAATGAAGGCTGGGCAAATTTCAAAAATGGAATTGCTGTGACAGCTGGAAATTCGACCTTTTCGGGTTCGATTGACTCAAAGAGAACCGTCCAGGCTGATATTTGGGATAACGGCCTAAATGGTCATTTGATTCGTTCTGGTAATCAAGTGACGATTCGTCTGTATGGAACTTTGATCTATGACCACGCATCATTTACCACGTTATTGTGGAGCATTCCAACTGGATACAGGCCTTTGGTTGAATCTGACATTTTGGCATCTGTTGGGTTTACTAAGGGGCTTATTCGAGTATTTCCAGATGGTTCAGCAGGCAATATTGATCAAACTTTTTACGCCACATCTGGCAAGAATAACGGCGGTGATAATGTGGCCTATGGATTTGGTTCATGGACGACAACAGACGATTTTCCATCATAAGGAGGTAACAAATGGCAGACGATACGCAAACAGTGACAGCAACACCACAACCAACAGAAGCACAGCAATCACCAATTGATGATGGCAACAAGACCTGGTGGTATGAATATGATGCCACGACATCAAAATACACACGGGCAATTTTTTCAAGCACACAGCCAGAAAATACAACAGCAGACGACCCACAAGGACTCTATGAACCAGTGTTTGATAAGACAGCAGGCAAGTGGACTGGGGAAACGGTTGATGACTTCATGAGCAAAATGAAGGCCCAAGCGGATGCGGTTGTTGATCCTGACAAGCAACAAACATCCCAAATGTTGCAAATGATTGTGGCATTAAAAGCCGAAGTTTCAACGCTTAAGGCGCAATCAGCAACCATAGCGACAACGACAGCACAGACTGCCGTGTCACAAACAGCCAGCCAGACAACTAGTCAATTAGCTAGTGAATCAACGACACAGTCGGCTAGTCAATCAACATCAGCAGTAACAGAAGGTGCTACAAATGCTTAACATGTTACAGGAATTATATCCACAGTACGTTGATAAGGCGTTCGTTCAGCAATGTGTGCAGGTTGGTTACTTGTCTGTGATTGATTACAAGTCACTGACGGGCGAGGATTACACAGGTTAGGAGGCGACATGCACTGGAGTTGGACTTTTTTTAATCAAATTGTTCCTACAATCAGCTCTATCGGTGGTTTTTTATATATTTTTTATAAGGTTGCTAAAAGTGACATCACTGAGCCGTTGCGAGAACAAAACGCAAAGCTGACAAATAGTATTGACCGTTTAAACGATACGATTTTGTCAATGAAAAAAGACGTTGATAATCTAGATGAAAAGCTAGACGATCACGAAAAACGAATCACAATCATGGAAACGACTGTTAAGACAATCACTCACGTTGATGAGTGATTTTTATTTTGGAGGAAAAATCAAATGAATTTTACTGATGCACAAGCACTTTTGACATTTGGCGCAATGTTGGTAATTATTTTTGCCCCACTTATTTATAAGGTAAACAACTATATCAAGGCACACACACGCAACGAACACATCAAGACGGCAACTGATATGGCGAATCAAGCAGTAGCAGCGTTGGTCAATTCAGACTTGAACACGTTGCCAAATCGTCAAAAGGCTGTGGCAGATTTGACCACACGAATTGCCAACAACAAGCTATCCAGCCATTTCACTAAGCAAGAAATTGAAAGCTATGTCGAAAAGGCCATTGCTGATTTGAACAAATAAGGAGGGCATACATGCTTAATTTTGCAGATATTTCATCAGTGCAAGGCACGAACCTATCTGGCATCTTGTCAGCCAATGATGGGGTGATTGTTAAGGCCACCGAGGGCAATTATTACGTCAACCCACAATTTAGCAACCAAGCTGGCCAAGTAACGTCAGCAGGTAAGTTGTTGGGTATTTACCACTTCATTAATGGTGGTGTGCCAGCCGAAACACAGGCACAGTATTTGTTGGATAACATCGGCGACTATGCCAACCGCAGTGATGTGCCATTGATTCTTGATTTTGAAAACAACGGGGCAACCAACGCTGATGGTAGTCCACAGTACCCACATTTGACAGGAACTGAAATCAAGCCATTTGCTGATTACATCAAGGCCAAGACAGGCAAGACCATTATGTTGTATGTTGGCCAGTCTGATGTGAAAAACTACAACTTGCAAAACATCGGCTTGCCAATGTGGGTGGCTGGTTATCCATTGAATGATGGGTCTGGCTACACACAAGAATTGCAGGAATGGGCAGATAGCCACTATTTCAGCGGGTTCAAAGACAAGATGTCCATGTGGCAGTACACGTCAACGCCTTATGACAAATCAGTCTTTTATGCTGACGAATCAGCCTGGAAGGGTCTGTCACTGGGAGGGCAAGTTGCCACGACACAGCCAGTAGTACAAAAGACTTCTATTCAAAAATTCAAGGAAGGTGGCGATAGGTTCGCATTACGTGGGTCATTTACTTGCAACACATGCCAGCGGGTCAACGGCATCTATCAAGTCATGGATGATGACTTGTGTGCTGACCCGTTTAGCTGGACAGACAACGGCATCCCAACTGGTTTGTTGAATGATTTGTCTGACCCAAGCGGACGAACTTTTGAAGACGGCGTACAGGTTCAATTTAAGCCACAGTATCAAACAGGTACGATTGACCGTTATTCAGTTAATGCCAACGCTGTTGGAATTGATTTCTTGGATGGTAATGGCCTGATTTGGTTCGATGCCGACAAGTTTTGGAATCACGCTTAATCAATGGGGCATTGCCCCGTACATATAATAGGAGGAAAATGATGGATAATAAAAAGTTGAACAAGTTGATTGCGGACGATAACAAGCATACGAACCACCTCGATAAGCGAATGAGCCGAATGATGCATGACCACAGTTATGATGTGATTGATGTAGACAAGCAGGTTCAGCAATCAATGACCTTTGGCCAAAAAGTAGCTGATAGGGTGGCCAAGTTTGGTGGAAGTTGGACGTTCTTAATTTCGTTCATCGTGATTCTAGTGGGTTGGATAACGGTCAACAGCCTACATCTATTTGGTGCTAATTTTGACCCGTTTCCATTCATCCTGCTCAACCTATTCTTGTCGATGGTGTCAGCACTTCAAGCGCCACTGATTATGATGAGCCAGAATCGTGCCAGCGATTATGACCGAATGAATTCCAAGAACGACTATCACATCAACTTGAAATCAGAAGAAGAAATCAGAATTCTACACTCAAAGTTGGACCATCTGATCCATGAAGACCAACCCAACAACATCAAGATTCAAAAGATGCAAATGCAGATGTTGGATGAAATCAGTAAGCAACTAGCCGAACTAAAAAAAAATAAATAAGCCCTGATGGGCGTACATATGATATAATCTAAACAACTCTTGTAGCTTTTCACTATTTGAGTTTTTCACATTAATGGCCTGCAATCGTGCAGGCTTTTTATATGATATAATTTATCGAACTCTTTTGAGTTCCTTAACTGTGAGGCCTACCAATTGTGGTAGGTCTTTTTTTAGTGCAATCAACGTCTGATATTGTAGGAAAAATAAATCCAAAAACTTTTGTAAAACCTATTGACTATATGACAACTGTCATATATACTGTAAATATAGTCAAGTACAGGAAAGAAAGAGGACAACATTATGACAGACGTACAAGCAGTAGCAACATTCATTGAAAACTGGAAGCAAGTAAACGACACAATTGATAAGTTCCATCATGAATCAGCATGGGACAACATGACACAGGAACAAGCAAATGTTATTAACGCTTTCCGAATCAAGCAAAGCGAAATGGAAGACACTTATGATTTCTATAGTCGTCAAGACGAAATCATGGTAAGCAGGTTGAACAACTGGTTAGTAGAAATTGCAAATTACAATGAATTTTACAACGACAACATCAAGAAATTGACAGCGATCACAGAAGCCTAACGGCTTTTTTATTTGGGAGAACATTATGGACATCAAACAGAAGATTGAAATTCTATTTAAGAGTGATTTAAGCGGATATGCAATTGCTAAACAGTCAGGGGTTAACCAGGCCGTTGTGAGTAAGCTAATGAATGGTCAGCGTGAAATTGGAAAACTATCACTAGATTCAGCTCAAAAGTTGGCTGATTTGTATGATGAACGAATTAACGAAGTTGAACTACCTGACAATTACAAAGTTATTCGTGAGGTCATGCGTCATGAATTTAAAGAAATTCTTGAAAGTCAGTTGGATCTATACAGGGAAGACCCAAACGGAGACGATAAATTAGTATTCAACTACTTACATGGCGAATTTTTGAAAGTGCTGAGTGACAATCAGGCTATTTTTGAAATGGCCGAATACGCTAATAGTATGGTTGAGCCAGTCCAGCAGATGATTGATGAATTATGATATAATTGACTTATCAAAAAATAACTAAAATCGTCCAAGAGGTAGCCGAGCAGATAGCTTGGCTATTTTTTGTTATTATGAGCTTATGGGCGCTGTTGTGAAGGTTACTATGACAATAAAAAGCGCCCCGAATCAATTAAGATTTGAGGCGTTTTTTTTAATGAAATACCCCACTTGTCCCCCAAAAGGGGTACAAACGTTGATATATCAACGTGTATCATGCACTGAGGGGGAGTCGAACCCTCGACCTGCCGGGTAGAAACCGGCTGCTCTATCCAGCTGAGCTACCAGTGCAAAAGATAGAAAACTAACACTATTAAGAATAGCAAAAAATAGACAAAATTACTATTAAAAATTTGTGGCAACAAAGAAGTGGGGGAAAGCCCGTTCGCCTATTGTTACAAGGAAATCCTTGTTATCTAGAGGTTCATCACTGATAATTGTGGGTACAGACATAAAAGGAGATAGAAATGTTAACTTATTTTTATTTGGCCGTGGCCATTATCGCTGAAACGACTGGTACGACTTTGATTGGCAGTACGGCTGGTTTTACAAAATTGTTACCGACAATTTTGACTCTTAGCTGCTATGCCCTATCCTTCTACCTTTTGGCGCTTGTCGTCAAATCGATGCCCGTTTACCTCGCTTATGCAATCTGGTCTGCAAGTGGTATACTAGTTGTCACGTGCTTAAGTGTTGTCTTGTTCAACGTGCATTTGAACTGGCAAACAATCGTTGGCCTGACCTTTTTGGTCCTAGGGGTGGTTTTGGTTAACATCTTTGGCAACGTACATTAAAATGTTCGGGGAAGACTGTCCCTGAGCCGTTGGAGGAGATTTATGAGTAACGAACAATCGACGTCTGGTTATACTTGGCAGGACGTAAAGACGAACATGAAACAGATTTTCACCTGGTCTTATTACAAAGAGGGATTTTCTGGTTGGGATAAGCAATCTTACATCTGGTTGGCAATTGGTCTAGTAGTCATCTTGGCTACCGGTTTCCCACATGGTTTGGAAACTTTGTCGATTTTGTCCATGATTGGTGGAGCAATCGGTTTCGCTTGTACTTTGGCTATTACGGCCAACAAGCGAATTAACGGCCTGCTTGGTTTTATCTCAGCAATTTTGATTTCTATTGTCGCCTTTCACTCAAAAAACTACTCTGATATCGTGATGCAGATGGTTTATGTGGTGTCATTGGATTTGAATTTCATGTTTTTTGGTAACGCATGGCAAAATCGGAAGATTAAGGCAATGAACACGAACGGTTGGCTTTTGGCTTTGGCAACGTTCGTGGTGGCGTTCTTCTTGCTCTTCATGATGGACACGCATTTGCTGATTTCCCCACGGCCATGGCTTGATGCTTTCTCTGCTGCGATTGGTGTAACAGGGGCTGCATTAACGATTGCCAAGTTCCACTCACAGTATTGGATGTGGACGTTGCAAGGCTTAATGTCAGTGACTCTTTGGGGAGTAACGGCATTGCAGGGGGACGCCAACTGGGTCTTGTTTGCAACTTATATCCTTTATTTAGGAAACGATGTGATTGGCTTGTTCTTCTCGCCATGGTCACGAGCTACAAAGGCAGCTAATGCTAAATAAGGCTTGGTAGCGGTCATATTTTTACCAACGAAAAAGGTCGATAATTGTCGTTTAGGACAATTATTCGACCTTTTGTGTTAATCTGCTTGATATTTAAGTCAATTTAATTCTTTGTTGTTATAATCAAGACAAGTTGAATCGCTTTATCCTTTTAAAGATTGGAGAAGTTACATGACTAAGAAGTTAACGGATGCTCGTGTCTTACGTTCAAGGCAGGTTCTTCGTTCAGCAGCGATTGAATTATTATCAAGAACAGATCGTTTCTCAATTGCCGAATTATTGTTGAAGGGTCGCGTGACTCGCGGAACCTTTTACCGACACTATAATAATAAGGCGGACTTGATCAATGATGTCAATCGGGAACTTATTCGTCAGTTTACGGAAAAGACTGAAGGGAAGTTTCGTGTACGTGAAGTGTTGGAAGTTATTTCAGAGCAAGGAATATTCTATAATGCCGTTTTGAATAACGGTCAGGATAAGTCTTTAATGGTTGATTTAATGGCTGCGCTACGCGAACAACGTGATCGAGCCTTGGCTGATGTAAGTGATGAAAAATTAAAGAAACACTTGATTTATCAGTGGGAAATCATTGTCGCTGGTTTTTGGGCTTGTGTGTCTTTGTGGCTACAAGATTCGATGGCGCTGACCTATGATGAAATTCTCGAAGAATTTCGTGAAATTTGGCGGGTAACGATGACGAGGACGAAAAAGACGGGACTATTACTTTTTGATTTTGACGTTTAGTTGTTAATGACGCAAAATTAAGTAAATCTAAATTAGTGAAGACGCATTGGAATCATTGTTTCGATTATGCGTCAAAACGGCTAAAAATAAAGATTTCCTTGATAAAACGAGGGAACTTTGATAAACTTAATTAGTTGTTAGCGCAGCTACAACCACACATCTCAGGTTCAAGAAGCTAGCAATAGCCGCCTCGAGATGGTGAGTCTAAGTATAAAAGGAGAATTCAATAATGGCCTACGCAATTATTGTTACTGGCGGCAAGCAATATAAAGTCGCTGAAGGCGATACCATCTTTGTTGAAAAGTTGGACGCACAAGAAGGGGACAAGGTTGTTTTCGACCAAGTCGTCTTGACTGACTCAAAGATCGGTACCCCATTTGTTGATGGTGCTAAGGTTTCTGGAACTGTTGAAAAGCAGGGTAAGGAAAAGAAGGTTGTTACTTTCAAGTACCGTCCTAAGAAGCATTCCCACACAAAGCAGGGACACCGCCAACCATATACACGCGTGAAGATTGATTCCATCGCGTAATCATCACTGTTAAAGGAGAATAGACTTATGTTGATGAATCAAGATAACTTGCAACTCTTTGCCCACCACAAGGGGGGTGGATCATCTGCCAACGGTCGTGACTCAGCTGGTCGTCGTTTAGGTACGAAGGTCGCTGATGGACAAGCCTTGACTGCTGGTTCAATCATTTACCGCCAACGTGGAACACACATCTACCCAGGTCAAAACGTTAAAAAGGGTGGCGATGACACACTTTTTGCTTTGACTGACGGTGTTGTTAAGTTCGAACGCAAGGGTCGCGACAAGCGCCAAGTTTCCGTTTATACTCGGGAAGAATACAATCAGTTACTTGCTAACGCCTAACTAATTGGGAAGAACAGCTTCGGCTGTTTTTTTTTGCCCAAATTTTGCTTTATTCGGTCTTTTGAAACATTGGACGAGCATTTTGTATTTCTTAAAATAAAATGAGAACTTTCTTTTAGAGAGCTTCAAACTTATGGTACAATAACCGCAAGATATATTAAAATTTGGAGGGTCATACCGTGGGATTTTATGAAGAACGTTTGAACAAGTTTCAAAAGCTGTTGAAGAAGTTGGACTTGCAGGGAATGATTATTTCCAATGCCTCGAACTTGAACTACCTGATTGGTTTTGGTGGGGTTCCTGGTGATGGTGTTTTGGTCGTATCATTGGCCGATGCCGCTTTCATCACCGATGCTCGTTACGAAAACGAGTATGTTGGTACGTTACCACAGGGCGTTTCATTGAAGGTTACGCGTCAATACTACGAAAAGGCTGTGGAAGTTGTTCGCGAATTTGGGATTGAAAAGCTTGGCTTCGAATCTGATTTGCCATACGCTTTCTATGAAGAGTTGGATGACTTGTTACCAGCCAATGTAAGTTTTGACGCCGTTCCAGGCGCTGTTGAAGCATTGCGCGAAACAAAGGATGATCAAGAAGCTGATGCCTTGCGTAAGGCTGCTCAAGCATCAATCAAAGCCTTCAATGCTTTGTTGAAGGAAGTTAAGGTTGGGATGACTGAAAAGGAAGTTGCCAACCGCTTGGATGTCTTGCAAAAGGAATTTGGGGCGGAAAAGCCTTCCTTTGAAACGATTGTCGCTTCTGGCTACCGTTCAGCGATGCCACACGGAATGGCCAGTGATAAGAAGTTAGAAGCTGGTGAATTGGTCACTGTTGACTTCGGTTACTACGTTGATGGCTACACTTCTGACGTTACCCGGACGTTTGCCTTGGGCGAAGTTGATCCTGAATTGAAGAAGATTTATGAAATCGTCAAGGAAGCTAACGAAAACACGATTGATGTTTTGAAGGCTGGTATTTCAGCTTCTGAAGTTGACCGCGTTGCCCGTGACTTTATCACGGAAAAGGGTTACGGCGAAGAATTCCAACACTCAACTGGCCACGGTGCTGGTTTGGATATTCACGAAGGTCCTTACCTTTCGTCACGGTCAAGTGATGAAGTTCAAGTTGGTAACCTTTTGACGGTTGAACCTGGAATTTATTTGGCCGGCAAGGGTGGTGTCCGGATTGAAGACGATGTTTTGATTACAAAGGACGGCCATGAAGTTTTGACTGCTGATTTGCCAAAGGACTTGATTGTTTTACCAGTTGACTAAATGTATAAGTGATTTCAATAAAGACCGAACTCGGATGTGTTCGGCCTTTTTTAATTTTGGAACATAACTTAGTGATTTAATTTGACTAGGTAATGAGATTTATTTAATTTTTATCAAAGAAGGCGTACTGCTATTCGACGATTTAGACCTTATTTTTTGTGGATACTTTTTTGATAAAAGCTTTCTGAAAAACGTCCTTTAATGATAAGATAAGATGAACGGGGGTAAGCTATGGAAGCCATACAATTACGACACACCAATGATTTGCATTCGCACTTTGAGGCCTGGCCACGCATACGTCGCTTTTTGCTAGCTGAAAAGACTGCGGATACAACCTTTAACTTCGATATTGGTGATGCTATTGACCGCTTCCATCCGCTAACCGACGCTACTTTGGGCAAGGCGAATGTCGACTTGATGAATGCTGCTCATTATGACGCTGTTACGATTGGTAATAATGAAGGTTTGGGCATGGCCCATGCTGATTTGAATCATTTATACGATCAAGCAAATTATCCGGTGATTCTGGCGAACTTGAAGGAATTACCAAGGGGAAATCAGCCTGCCTGGGCAGAACCTTACAAGATATTGACCACTAACAATCAGACGAAGGTGGCCATTATTGGTTTGACGGCTCCCTATCAAATGACTTACCGGTCACTGGACTGGCAACCACTACCGGTTGAAGACGTTTTGGACGACTTGGTGCCAAAATTGCGAAGAGAGGCTGACTTGGTAATCTTGCTTTCGCACTTGGGCTTACCCACCGACCGTGATTTGGCCGAAAAATACGATTTAGACGTGATTATTGGGGCACATACGCACCATGTTTTGCCTGATGGTGAAATGGATCATGGTACGTTGCTGGCGGCTGCAGGACGTTACGGCGACCATGCTGGCCAAATTGATTTGGTTGTAGACGACCAGCATCATGTGGTTTCGAAACAGGCACGAGCCATTCCTCTCGGTGAACTAGCAACCGAACCTGGTGATTTGGCTGAGATTCAGGCTCTCCATGATCGAGGGGCAGAGTTAGAAGAAGCAAAGAAAATTGTTCATTTTGATCATGAACAAACGATTTCCGACCAAGGTCAAGCTTGTTTAGACGCGTTGAAGGAAACGACGGGCTTGCCCGTTGCCTTTTGTTCTTCTGGCTTGTTCTTACAGGATTTGCCGGAAGGAACGGATACGGCTGAAGACTTCCTAGAATCCATGCCACATGCGATTCACCCAATGGTGACGACTTTAACTGGGGCGGAATTGATGGCCTTGGCCGCTGAGTTCCAAGAGCGGCGCACTGATTTGGTCGATCAAAAGATGAAGGGGTCTGGTTTCCGCGGTAAGGTCTTTGGTCACCTATTGATTGATGGCCTTGACCGTGATGATGACGGCCAATTGCGGTATGCTGGTCGGGTAGTTGAACCGGAAAAAGCTTATCAAATTGCAACTTTGGACCATTATCGCTGGATTAACTTTTTTCAAGTGTTGGATGAGGCGCCCGCTAAAATCAATCAAAAAATCTTTCTGCGCGAATTACTCGCACAATATTATCAAAAACATGCCCAGTAGATTGAAGAGCTACTGGTGGCTGAAGAGGAATTATGAACCACGAAAGTCTTAAAGAACGGACAATTACCCAACAAGCTGAGCGTGAAAAAGAATTTCAGGTCAGCGTTTTTGGGGATGAAATTACTATCGATGGGTTGAAGTTGACTTTGCAGGAAAACTTCAAGGATGCCTTTGATGCGAGCAAATTAGCAATCCGCTATACGCCACTTTTAAAGCAGTATGACTACATTGTTGGCGACATTTCGGCAGACCAATTGCGCTTGCGCGGTTTTTACCAAGAAGACCGGGAAGTGACTGTTGACCAAAAAATCAGTGCCTTGGCTGATTATCTGTATGAATATGTTAATTTCGGTGCCCCTTACTTTGTCTTATCGAATGCTGCTCCGGCCTTCCGTCCTGTCAGGGTTCATGATTTCCTAGCCGACTGGGAAGCTGCTAATCCTAAAAAGCCAGTGCGTAAGCCATCAAGTCCAAAGAAACCGACTAATGGCCGTAAAACTGCTAAGGTTTCCAATGGTCGCAACCAACGCCCAAGCAACAGTGGTGGACGGGATAGTGACCAAAGAAAGAATAGCAGTGGTTCGGCTAAGCGTGGTCAAAACGGAAACGGCTCAAGGCGGAATAATAATCAACATCGCTTTAAAAAAATTGAGCGGAATACCAATGAGGCGGTTCAAGAATCATCTAATCAGAAGCAGGGGGAGGAATCTGCTAGTCAAGCTTCTGCTAAGAAGGAGTCGACAGTTAATAACCGTCACCGCAATCAACAGCAGAAGGCCAACCAGGCCGGTGGACCAAGACGCAAGCGTCAAGGAACGAAGAGCGGTCAAGGTAGCGGTCAACGCCAAAAATCGAAGACTCAAGGTCAAAACCGTCAGGATGGGTTCAACCAGAAGAACACTCGCCAAGGTCAAAGTACCAAGGCGGGCCAGGCTGGTAAGAATTCAAAGTTGCAACGGGCAAAGCAAGGCAATAACATTTCACCTAATTCGCCAAAGCAAACTTCCGTCCCTTCAAAGGGTAAAAATACACAATCTTGTGCAAAATCAGCCAATAATAAGCGTTCCTTTACGATTAAGGAACGACAATAACAAGTATAAAACCAGTAATCGCAATCGATCACTGGTTTTATTTTGACAATCGAAGTATTTCTTGCTAATATTTTAGTTACCTAATCAAATTAAATAGGGTTACTAAAAAAGAGGAGCATGTTGATGACACCAACATCACGTTTACAAGACTTAACGAAAGGCGCTGTTTTTGTTGCGCTATTAATTGTTTTTGCAATGATTCCAGGAATTCCGCTTGGTTTCTTACCGGTACCAATCGTGTTACAAAACCTGGCTGTTATGCTGGTTGTCCTGATTTTAGGACCAAAACGGGGAACGATGGTGATGGCTGTCTTCTTACTTTTGGCAGCTGTCGGTCTGCCTGTCCTTTCCGGTGGTCGAGGTGGTTTAGCTGTCTTGACTGGTCCAACAGCTGGTTATATTTGGGCTTGGTTGCTTTTCCCGGCTGTTTACTGGGGTTTGAATCGCTTGGTTTTTGGTCATCGAAACTTAGCCCAACCAGCTTGGTGGCAGAGTGTTGTTTTACTAATCATCGTTGATTTGATTTTAGACTTTGGCATGGGAGCCGCTTGGCTGCACTTCAACCAGGGGCTTGGCTTCTGGTCTGCCTACTGGGCAAACATGGCCTTTGTCCCGGGTGATCTCCTTAAAATCGCATTGGCAGTCTTCTTGGATCAAGCTCTTTGGCAGGCGAGTCAGCATTAAGGTTTTAGCGGTTGCGGGGAGGCTGCTTTGCGGCCGTACTAGTCGGTGACGATTGGAAGGAAGACTTGATGAAAAAACAGGAACTCAGCACTAAAAATCGGGTTCTGACCATTCTATTAACGCAGCCCGGTGTTTATTTTTCTGGCGACAGCTTGGCCCAGTCCTTGGATTTATCACGCGAATCAATCTGGAAAGCCGTGCGGTCGTTAAAGGCTGACGGCCATCAAATTGCGAGTCGTAAGAAGGCTGGCTATGCTTACTTACGCAGTCAGCAAGTGGATGCTCTCGTGCTAAATCAGTGGCTGCATCTTTTGGGTTCTGATTTGGTTGAAAATCAGCAGCCAGTGGTGCAAGTTTTTGAACAAATTGGTTCTACCCAGGCCTATGCAAAGGATATGGTTGCCAAGCAGCCTTTGATAAGACCGGCCTTGCTGGTTGCTCGAGAGCAAAGTGGGGGCTATGGTCGCCAGGGTAGAGCATTTTATTCGCCAAAGGATAGGGGATTATATGTCTCGCTAGCACTGCCCATTCCGGTTAATACACAGCTATCACCCAGTCTCTTAACGACATCGGCCGCTGTTGCTCTAGTTCAGGGACTGCAAACTTTTTTCCCGGCCGCTCCCTTTCAACTAAAATGGGTCAACGACCTGATTTTGCACGGCCATAAAATTGGTGGCGTGATTACAGAAGGCGTTTTTGATTTTGAGAGCCAGCAATACTCGGCTGTGATTCTTGGCTTTGCCATTAACTTGATGCCGGGTGCTTTTCCGAATGGGCTCGAGTCCAAGGCGGGGACAGTGCTGGCAGACAGCGAAGCTGATTTGGACTTAAATGTGATTTTAGCTCAATTGGTCGTGAACCTCTTAAAAATGGCAGATACTTACCAAAACGGTGACTATCTGCCGGTTTACCGCAAGCTTTCCTTATTGATTGGCCACGCCATTACTGTTAAGGTTGGTACAGATGAAAAAACAGGGGTAGTGACTGGTATTAGCGACCAGGGTGGTTTAATCATGGTTGAGGATAATACAGGACAACCGCAAACGCTTTATGCGGGTGAGGTGACCAAGGTCAAGCTCCTGGAAAACTTAAATTTGTAGGAAAGAGAATTGCCGACATGGACTTTGTATTTGCTTCGAATAATTCTGCTAAAACCAAGGAAATGGCCGTTTTGGCTCATGAAATGGGCCATAGCGTGACCAATTATCGGGATATCTTGGGAAAGGAATTGGCTTTTCCGGAGGAAACGACCGATTCACAGTTAGAAAACGCAAAGGCCAAAGCCACTTTTATTCACCAGTATTTGCCGGATGATTGGATTTTGGCTGATGACACTGGCTTATACTTGCAGGCTTTTCCCGACCGTTTTGGCGTCACCTCTTCGCGTGAATTTAAAAGCTTGAATGTGATTGGTAAGGAAGCCGAGATTAACTATATTTTGAGCCTTTACGACCAAGGGCAGGATCGGTCGGCCTATCTTTTGGCTGTTTTGGCAGCCTGCAGTCCAGCTGGCCAATTGTATACTGGTGCCGGAAAGGGTGGCGTTAAGATTGCCACGGAACCACGGCGTGGAGACTTAATTGGTGGATTGGACGACATTATGGAGGCCGAGAACGGGTTGACTTTGTCCGAAATGACCCTGTCTGAATTAGTCACCTATCACGACCGTGCCCGAGCTTTAGTTCAGGTTTTAGAGGGAATTAAAGCGGCAAATTAACCAAACTCTTTTCAAAAATCAGAAAGTAACACTGGACCGATTGCCACTGTGTTGATACGAACGACGAAATTTGGATGAACAAGTTTCGGGATTCATATCCATGGTGGCGTCGGTTTTTCTTTTGGTAGATTTCATGGTGGCTTTTGATTAAAGGCCTCGATTTTTGAAAAAGACAGCTAATCATGCTAAAATAGTAAGGTTGATTTTACTGGGCTTTTAAAAAAGCCGAAAGGAGGGCTTATGACAACTGCTAAGAGTGCATTTTGGCAAAAGATTGTGGATGAAGCCAAAGATGAAAACGGGAACAAGCGGCCATTCTTTTCAATGGCACCAATGGAAGCAGTCACGGATACAATTTTCCGTCGTGTGGTTGCCAAAGCTGGTGGGCCGGATGTGTATTATACGGAGTTCACGAACGCTGCCTCAATGGTTCACCCTGAGGCAAAGTTTTCCGTTCAGGGTCGGTTAGCGGTTGCGCCGGGCGAAAAAATGCCGATTGCTCAAATCTGGGGATCAAAGCCAGAAGTGATTGCTGGAGCAGCTAAGTTGCTTCCTGAAATGGGTTATCAGGCCGTTGATTTAAACATGGGTTGCCCAGATGGCACGGTTATCAAGAACGATGCCGGATCTGATTTGATCCGCCATCCGGACCGAGCCAAGGCATTAATCGCTGCAGCCAAGGAAAGTGGTCTGCCCGTATCTGTGAAGACGCGGCTAGGATTTTATAAAGTCGAGGAGTACCACGACTGGTTGACGATGATTTTTGAACAGGATGTTCAAGTTCTGACAATTCATTTGCGGACTCGAAAGGAAATGTCAAAGGTTGATGCTCACTTCGAGTTGATCGATGACATTATTGCCATGCGTGATCGGTTGGCACCGGATACACTTCTCCAAATCAATGGGGATGTCAAGGACTACGAGCATGGTTTGGCCTTGGTTGCCGAACACCCTGGTATTGATGGGGTGATGATTGGCCGTGGCGTCTTAAACGACCCATACGCCTTTGAACCAGGCCATCAGGACCACACTTTGGCAGAATCAATCGCTCTTTTGGAATTGCAATTGGACTTGTTTGATGAAGTGAATAAGACGGCTTCTATCAAGAACTTTGAAGCATTGAAGCGTTACTTTAAGATTTACCTGCGGGGCTTCCCTCATGCTTCTCAGTTGCGCCAATTGCTGATGGAAACTCACGCAACTGATCAAGTGCGGGCTTTATTGGCGGAACACGTTGGTGACCTCTTACAGGCACCTGCACGTTAAGGGATCTCATCATTGTGATTGGTTAAGCCGCGATGAGATAAGCCAACAAATTAAGACATATTGTTTGAATAAGTAAAAAGGACTGATAACCGGTATTTTTCGGTGTCAGTCCTTTTAAGTTGCTTTTAAATTGTAGTAGTGAATGTATTTTTGCTGGCTTTATCAAGAGTGGTAAATCGGCGTTCTTTTTATTTTTGCATGGTATTGAATAAATCGATGATAAATGTCTAAAAACAGCTTTATACCAATGTTTTCGAGGGCTTTATGCTATAGTATTTGTATAGCAAACAAGCGTGAATGGTGGCTATCCTTTTTCAAAGGAGGTGGTGCTATGGTGTCAAAACCAACAATCACATTCTAAGAAAGGAGATGCCAAGGTGTCGGTGACGACTGCCTTACAATTAATGCTGGCTTTCGGAACTTTTGTTCTGATATTGCTGGTATTAGTGATTGAGCTTATTAAATTAAGCCAAAAAAATAACCATCACAAGCTTTGACGAGCTGATGGTTATTTACAATAACTAAAGGTAGCCACCGTTTTACGGGTTTGCTAGAAAGCGTTGTAGTTGCCACTACAGCGCTTTTTCTACACCATCATTATAACACCAAGATGTCCGAGTGCCAATAGGGAGGTTGGGATGAGTGTTAAAATGCACGTGGACGCGATGAATGATTTGAGTTCTGGTTTTAGTTAATGCTATAATAGCAGTATTGAATAAAAACTTTGGTTGAGGTCATACTCAAGGCGGAGCCTAACGGGGGAGTTAGGTTCACTTGGAGTGGGCCTTTTTCTTTGCTCATTTCAAGCTGATCTGGCTATAAATGAGGAGGAAGAAAATGACGATTTGGACATTTGGATTGATTTTGTTTGGGGCCTTGATGATGTCTTGGTTAGCGGAGCGCTTGCGCCTGCCGACGGTTGTTGGTCAAATTGGTGCAGGAATTATTTTGGGACCGGCAGGTTTTCATCTGCTGTCTGCTAATCACAGTTTGGCCACGTGGGCAGAGGTCGGGGTTTTGCTCTTGATGTTTCTGGCTGGGATTGAATCTGATTTAGGATTGTTAAAGCGCCATGCCCGACAGGCAGTGACGGTTGCTCTAGCTGGAGTGATCACACCCTTTGCGGTCTTTTTGATTTTGGGATTGATTCTGGGGATGACGGATGAAAAGTCTCTTTTTTGGGCGGTGCTGTTCTCGGCCACATCCGTTTCAATTACGGCGCAAATTTTAACCGAATATCATCAGGTCAAATCAGATGCCGGGGCGACAATCTTGGGAGCAGCCGTTTTAGATGATATTTTGGCGATTTTGATGTGGACGGTCTACCAAACGGTCTTTGGGATTGGCGAGGAGACTCAGCGCCCCCTATGGTTCACCATTTTATTGATGGTCATGTTTTTACTTGTGCTAATAGCGGTTTTGCTTTACGTGCTACCCAAAATTTTGCCAGCAATCGGTCGCTTGTCGCTACCGGGGGCTGTTCTGACTTTTGCACTGGTCATTGTTTTACTCAGTGCAACCTTGTCAGAGAAAATTGGCCTTTCGGGAGCCATCGTGGCCTTTGTTGTCGGCGTGCTCTTTTCTCGACAGAAATCAGCCGCGGCGATTGAACACGGCGTCACTTTAATTGGTCAAACCGTCTTTATTCCGATTTTCTTTGTTAATATCGGGTTAAAGGTTACTCTGGCCGGCCAGTTAGCTAATCTGCCGTTGATTGCACTTTTGACAGTCTTCGCGATTTTGACGAAGTTCTTTGGGGCCTACTTTGGAGCTCGGCTAGTCAAGGTGCCGGTTCGTGATGCTCGGGTTGTCGGTGTTGGCATGGTTTCACGTGGTGAAATGGCGATTGTGATTGCTGATTTGGCACTGTCAGCTCATGCGTTGAGTTCGGGTCATTATGCAATGTTGACCCTAGTGATTCTGTTAACGACAATTTTCACGCCGATTGCCTTAAAACCTTTATTAAGAAAATAAGTGGACTGATAACTTGAATAGCCATTGGTTTATGGGACGTGAAATCAACGAAAACGAAATAAGTCAACTGATAGGGAATTATAGTCCTTCTATAACAGACAATTTAGCTGACAGAAAATGACTGCAGATAAGACCGAGTTTTCTCGGTCTTTTTTTGCTAAAAAAGGCTTGGTTTCAGTCTTTTTAAAGGTTCGCTTTTTGTTGGCCTATGCTATAATGAGTCTATGCGATTAACTAGACAAGATGTGACAAAAATTTTACAAAAACACGACCTACTCGTCAGCGAACCAACTGATGATTTGGTCTTTGACCATGTCCACTATGACACCCGTCAGGTTCAGGACCAGACGCTCTTTGTTGTTAAGGGGGCCTTTAAGGCGGAATACCTCGACGGAGTTGATGGTGTGACAGCTTTGGTAGCTGACCATGATTTGGGTACTGATTTGCCTCAGTGGTTGGTGAACGATAGCCAAAAAGCTCTGTCGGTGTTGTCGATGGCCTACTTTGATTATCCACAAGACCAGCTTTGGATTGGTGCCTTTACGGGAACCAAGGGGAAGACAACGGCGGCCTACTTTGCCTATACGATGCTGAAGGAAGCAACTGCAGGAAAGACGGCTTTGTTTTCAACGGTCGATCGAATTGTTGGCCCTAAGCCGGCGGATAAGAAGAAATCAGATTTGACCACACCCGAATCCTTTGAGCTCTTTAAAGATATGCGTCGAGCAGTTGACAATGGGATGACCCACTTGGTGATGGAAGTTTCCTCACAGGCATATTTGCGCAACCGTGTTTATGGTTTGCGCTTTAATGTGGGCGCCTTTTTGAATATTTCACCGGACCATATCGGACCAAACGAGCATCCAACTTTTGCTGATTATTTGGCACATAAGGAGATGCTGTTGGATAATTCCGACCACGTGATTTTAAACGCGGGAATGGACCACTACCAGGAAATCTTTGACCGCGCTGCTAGTCGACATGACCGGGTGCTGACTTATGGTCGCGCCGGAACGACACCTGTTAATGGTCAGCAACCATTAGTGACCTTTACGAGTCAAGAGTCCGCTTTGCACGAGTCACATTTTACGGTGACAGCTGGTGCGGCGGTGCCTGATTTACAGGTGATTAGTGGTGGCTACCGCTTGAACTTGCCTGGCGACTTTAACGAGGAAAACGCCGTGGCGTCGCTCATGATGGTCGGGCTAGCCGGAGCTGACCATCAGTCAATGGTGAAGGGGCTGGATGAAGTCACGATTCCAGGTCGGATGCTTTCATTAAAGTTGCCTGGTCACGGGGTCGCTTTTGTCGATTACGCCCATAACTACGTTTCCTTACTATCGCTTTTGGCCTTTGCCAAGGCGCAGTCCCCAGACGGACAAGTCATTGTGGTTTTGGGTGCACCAGGAAATAAAGGTGTTTCCCGCCGAGCTGATTTTGCTAAGGTCTTGTCACAAAAGGCTGACCAGGTCTTCTTAACGGCTGACGACCCCCAATACGAAAGCCCATTGACAATTGCTCAAACGATTGCTGATGGTATCACGAATGACCATGTCCTAGTTCACTTTGAGATGGACCGGATTACTGCCATTCACCAGGCGATTGATTTAGCTGGCGAAAACGACTTGGTTGTCGTTGCCGGTAAGGGTGAGGATCCTTACCAAAAGGTTAACGGAGTCGATACACCTTACATCGGTGATTATGCCGCTGTGAAGGAATGCCAGCAGGCCCTTTTGGCCGGCCAGGGATTACTCGTGGAGGATTAGCCATGACAGCTTTTTACCAAGATAAAAACGTCCTTTTAGCCGTAACGGGCGGTGTCGCAGCCTATAAGGCAGCCGAATTAACGCGTCTGTTGATTAAGGCTGGGGCCAATGTGAAAGTGGTGATGACGGATGTGGCCCAAGAATTTTTACCAGCCAAGACTTTGGCGGTGCTTTCGACGCATCCCGTTTTGACTGATGTGAGTTGGCAAGGACCTAGCAGCGCTGTTGACCACGTTCACTTAGCGAAGTGGGCTGACTTGATTGTGCTGGCACCTTTGACGGCCAATACCCTGGCTAAATTAGCTTTGGGACTGGCCGACAACGTGTTAACGGCAACGGTCATGGCTAGTGCAGCCCACAAGGTGGCTGTACCCGCGATGAATGACGTGATGTGGAGTAATCCCGCGGTGCAGCGTAATGTAAATCAGCTGAAAATAGATGGTTATGACTTTATCGGACCAGCTAGTGGTTTTTTGGCCGAAGGCTATGAAGCCAAGGGCAGAATGGTAGAACCGACTGAAATCGTGACAGATATTGCTGATTTACACTCTGACAACTTCCAAGATGCTGTTTTCGAAGAGAAGCCCTTAGCCGGCAAAAAAGTTGTAATTACTGCGGGTGGAACGCGAGAACCAATCGATCCAGTGCGCTATTTGACCAATAAGTCTTCTGGTAAAATGGGTTATGCCTTAGCCGAAGCTGCCCGTGCAGCCGGTGCAACCGTCACATTGGTCGCGGCCACCTCACGACAGGTAAGCCCAGCTATTCAGGTTATTTTGGTTGGTGATACGAGAGAGATGTTGGCAGCCGTTCAAAAAGAAATGGCCACAGCTGATGTTTATATCGGCGCTGCGGCGGTATCTGATTTCCGGGTTGCTGAAGTAGCTGATCACAAGGTTAAGAAGCACGGTGATGAGCACATGATTTTAGATTTGGTGCAAAATCCCGACATCTTAAAGACCGTTGGCGAGGCGAAAAAGCCAAGACAGGTTGTCGTTGGTTTTGCGGCCGAAACCGAAAACCTGGTCGAAAATGCCCAGGCAAAATTAGTCAAAAAGCATGCCGATTTGATTGTGGCGAATAATGTTTTAGAGGAAGGCGCTGGCTTTAACAAGGATACAAACAAGGTGACGTTGGTCACCGCTGACCAAGAGCCAATCCAGGTAGCGGCCAAATTGAAGACAGAAGTTGCTGAAGACATTATCGCTCTGGTAGCTGATTTACTAACATCTTAAAACTTTATGGTATAATAGTGACCTATATGAAAGTAAGCAGGAGGCTGTGATGAGCAAGGAAGACGAAAAGCAAGAATCCAAGTATCACGTGGGGGATGAGTTGCTCGCCCCAGCATACGGAAATCTGGAAAACCCCTTTACCGGTAAGGTTGAAAAGGTTTACGAAAATGCATTGTTGGTCGAAATCATCGAAAATGATCCAGCCGACCAACCAGCCGTCAATGAAATGAACCACCGCGCTGTTGTTCGAATGGCCGATGTGGAAGTCATCAAGGCAGCACCCCAGGACAAAAAGTCTGAATAAGACATCCTGGTTGTAATTGAAAAAGATAGAAGGCAGGTGCCCAGCTTTGCAGTGACCTTAACGTTAGTGTGAGTTAAGGGCTGGCCCTGGCCCGCGCGGCTTTTTCTGCTCAGAATTTGATAACAAAGTGGCCATTAAGGCTATTAGAGTGGTACCGCGGGCAGGGCTCGTCTCTTTGGTTAATAAGAGACGAGTCCTCTTTTGCAAGATAGTGAAATTTTTAATAAAAGGATAATACAATGGCAACGAATCAAGCAGTGACTTCCGCCTTACAGGCGGTCCTACCTGACATGACAGCTGAAGAAATCGCAAGCAAGGTGGAAGCGCCCAAGGATACTAAGATGGGTGACTTGGCCTTTCCAACTTTTACTTTGGCAAAGGTCTTAAAGAAGGCCCCACAGCAAATTGCAGCCGACCTTGTCGAACAAATCGACCAAAGTGGCTTTGAAAAGGTTGTCGCAACCGGCCCTTACATCAACTTCTTCTTGGATAAGAAGGCGATGACACAAGAGACATTGACTGCTGTTTTGACGGCTGGCGACCAATACGGAAAGAATGACCGAGGTCAGGGGCGAAACATCGCTTTGGATATGTCATCACCAAACATTGCTAAGCCAATGTCAATGGGACACTTGCGTTCAACAGTGATTGGCAATGCTTTGGCGAACTTAGCTGAAGAAAACGGTTACCAGCCAGTTAAAATTAACCATCTTGGTGACTGGGGAACCCAGTTTGGTAAGCTGATTTACGCTTATAAGACATGGGGATCGGAAGAAGAAGTTAAGGCCGACCCAATTGCCACTCTCTTGAAGTACTATGTGGAATTCCACGATAAGGCGAAGAAAGACCCATCATTGGATGATGAGGGTCGTGCTTGGTTTAAAAAGCTTGAAGATGGCGACCCAGAGGCGAAGCGCTTATGGGCCTGGTTCCGTGAGGAATCATTGAAGGAATTTACGGAAATTTATGACCGCTTGGGCATCGAATTTGATTCCTTTAATGGGGAAGCTTTCTACAACGACAAGATGGATAAGGTCGTTGATATGTTGGAAGCAAAGAACCTCTTGCAGGAATCACAAGGGGCGCAAATCGTTGACTTGTCCTCAATCAATGAGAACTTGACCCCAGCGATGATTAAGCGAACTGATGGTGCTACTTTGTACATGACTCGTGATTTGGCAGCGGCCATTTACCGTAAGGAAACTTATGATTTTGCGAAGTCTTTGTATGTCGTTGGTGGCGAACAGCGTGAGCACTTTGTGCAATTAAAGGCTGTTTTGACTTTGCTTGGATTACCATGGGCGGACGATGTTGAACACATTTCCTTTGGTTTGATTACCTTTAACGGTAAGAAGATGTCAACTCGTAAGGGTGACGTTGTCTTGTTGAAGGATGTTTTGGATGATGCCCACGAGCTGGCTCTTTCACAAATTAACGAAAAAAATCCTGATTTGGCCAATAAAGACCAGGTTGCCGAAGAAGTCGGTGCTGGAGCGGTGGTCTTCCACGATTTGATGAATGACCGGACCAACAACTTTGACTTTAACCTTGGCGAAGTCGTTCGCTTTGAAGGGGATACCGGACCATACGTGCAGTATACGAATGCACGGGCTCAATCAATCCTTCGGAAAGCTGGCGTTGTGGTTGACGAAGGGCAAATCAGTCTCGATGATTCACAAACATGGGACATTGTGACAACTTTGGCGAATTTCCCTGATACTGTTGCGCGGGCTTTTGACCACCGCGAACCATCAGTGATTGCTAAATATGCATTAACGCTGGCTCGCTCATTCAATAAGTACTATGCTAATTCTAAGATTTTGGCAGAAGATGAAAACTTGAATGGTCGTCTCGCTTTGGTGAAGGCCGTATCCACGACTTTGACAATTGCACTCTCAATTCTTGGTGTGCAAGCACCAAAGGAAATGTAAAAACTCTTTTTATCGGTGACCACCTGTGCGTTATGCGGCAGGCATGAGCCCTGTTGGTTAAAGGAAAACGGATGAAAGCAAAATTTTCACTTAAAAATACAGCCTTTTGGAAACGAACGGCCCCGACTTGGAATCGCTATCAAATCGGTCGACTTCTGATTCTGATTTTTATGTCGCTGTTCTTAGTGACCTCAGTCTACTTAGTGACGATGGCCAAGACGACGCACGTACAGAAACTGGAATCATCACTGTCACAAACGACGAATATCTACGATAGTTCGAATAACTACGCTGGGTCGTTGTACTCGCAAAAGGGTACGTATGTTAAATATGATCAGATTTCACAGAACATGCGCGATGCCGTTTTGTCGATTGAAGATCGTAACTTTTATAAGGAACACGGGTTCTCCGTTTCTGGCCTTGGTCGAGCAGCATACTTGTTTGTTCGTAACCGCTTGACCGGTTCACATGTTATCTCTGGTGGTGGGTCAACGATTACTCAGCAACTGGTAAAAAATGCCTATTTGACTCAAGAGCAAACCTTTACTCGAAAAGCCAAAGAAATTTTCTTGTCCATGCAAGTTGAACAGGTTTATGCGAAAAATCAGATTTTGACGATGTACCTGAATAATGCATGGTTTGGTCATGGTGTTTGGGGGGTTGAAGATGCTTCAGAGAAGTACTTTGGTGTTCACGCCAAGGACTTGACAACCGAACAGGCAGCTACTTTGGCCGGTATGCTGACGAATCCATCTGGATTTAACCCAATTGATAATCCAGACCGATCGAAGGCTCGAAGAAATTTGGTTTTGCAAACAATGTATGAAAACAAGAAGCTGACTAAGGAGCAGGAAAAGACTGCTCAGGCAACTGACATTGTGCTGCATGACAACTATACGGGTGATGAATCGTATCATTATCCATGGTTCTTTGATGCCGTGATGAACGAAGCCGTCAATAAGTACGGTTTGGATGAAAAAGACATCATGAACCGGGGGTATAAAATCTATACAACCCTGAACCAAAAAGACCAGGAAAACATGCAAAATGATTTCCAGAAGAGTAGTCTCTTTGGAAATCAGTCACAGGCACAGGCGGCTTCGATTGTCTTAGATGCTAAGACGGGTGGTGTTCGAGCCGTTATTGGTGGCCGTGAAACCCAACATACTTTCCGTGGCTTTAACCGTGCCACTCAGTCACAATTGCAACCCGGATCCATTATTAAGCCTTTGGTTGTTTATGCGCCAGCATTGGAAGCGGGTTACAGTATCAATACCAAGTTACCTAATAAGAAGATGACCTTTGGTACGAATAATTATTCGCCAAATAATGCGCTGAATGTCGAAACGGCCGATGTACCAATGTATGTGGCCTTAGAGCATTCTTACAATATTCCAGCTGTTTATTTGCTGAATAAGTTAGGTGTAAATGTTGGTTGGGACTCTGGTAAAAAGTTTGGCTTGCCACTGGTTGATGCAGATAAAAACTATGCTTTGGCCCTTGGTGGTTTGACGACTGGTGTGTCACCATCTCAAATGGCGTCCGCCTATACGGCTTTTGCAAACGGTGGAACGATGTCACAAGCCCACTATATTACCAAAATTGTTGATTCTTCTGGCAAGGTGATTGTGGCTCAGCCAAAGGTAACTCAAAAGCAAGTGATTTCAAAATCAGTTGCGGATAATATGACAAAAATGATGCTTGGTACTTATACCAGCGGAACTGGAACGGGTGCAGCACCATCTGGTTATAAGATTGCCGGTAAAACTGGAACTACTGAAAATCCTAATGATTCAAACAATGCGAACTCCTCAAAGGATTCATGGGCTGTGGCCTATACCAAGGATATCGTTCAAGTTTCTTGGGAAGGTTTGGAAGGCGACAATACGAGTTCTCTACCAATCGGCTTGATGGGGACAATTGGTTACTTCGTGAAGACTTCATTGGGTCAAATTTTACCAAATACGACAGGTGATAACTTTAGTGTTTCAGACGCTAGTCAAACGAACACTAGCAATACTAATACTTCATCATCTTCATCATCAAATTGGTTCACGAACGCAGCAAATAACTTTAGTAACGGTGTGAATACCACAGTTGCTGGTGCGGCTAAAGTATGGGATACTATTACAGGAGCATTTAAATAGTAATTATTAGTGATTTCACTACTCCGATTTGCATTTGAAAGGGATAATAATGACAGTTAACATTTACGATAACGCAAACGAAATGGCTAAGGTTTTGATCGAAACTGATCAATACAAGTCATGGCAAACTGCCTTTGACGCAGTTCAAGGCGATGATGCTGCGAAGGATTTGTTTAAGCAATTCCAGGCAATCCAAATGACTGTGCAACAAATGATGCAAGCACAGCAACAACCTACTCCTGACCAAGAAAAGGAATGGGATGCTGTCGCTAAGCAAGTCCAAGAAAACGACAAGATTAAGGACTTGATGGCCGCAGAACAGATTTTGAACACGTTGTTGGGTGAAATCAACGAAATCGTGACAAAGCCTGTGTCTGAGTCATACGCCAAGGTACAACAAGCTTAATTTGTTCGAATAAATCAGAAAAAGGCTGAATGGTTTAACCGTTCGGCTTTTTTCTATTAGAAGCCAAACTTACCAAAAGTTTTGGCTTCTTTTTGTGTGATTTGCAAACCTTAACCGTCTAACTTGACCGAGGGCAAAAAAAGGCAAGACCATCGTGGTGCAATGGTCTTGCCTAAGCTAATTTTGATTTAAAAGATGTTGTGATAAATGGCTTTGACCGCGTTATCAACGTCCTTGGATTCGACACCAAGCATAATTGAAATTTCAGAAGCACCTTGGTTCACCATCTGCAACGAAATACCGGCGTCCTTTAGTGGTGTAACGATTTCGGTAAAGGCACCAACACGGTTAATCATTCCTTGACCGACAACCATGATAATGGCAAAGTCATCATGCCAAGCCATTGTATCGGGCGACAATTCCCGCTCAATATCTGTTTGGATTTGTTCGATTTGTTCTTTATTGAGACTCTTCTTGTTGAAGATAATCGTCAAGTCATCAATTCCAGAAGGCATGTGTTCGTAAGGAACGCCATGCCGGTCCAAAATCTTTAGAATACGCATAGTGAAGCCGATTTCCTTGTTTAACAGATACCGGTGCAGGTAAAGGGCACAGAAGTTGTCTGAAGCGGCAATTCCTGTTACACGGCGTTCCGGTTTATTTTGTTCGGCTGGGCCAATCCAAGTACCCGGAGCAGTTGGGTCATTGGTATTTTTAACGTTAATTGGTACCTGAGCTTGAATAGCCGGGATGATGGCTTCATCGTGGAAGACGGCAAAGCCAGCGTAAGATAATTCTCGCATTTCACTATAAGACATGTTCTTAATAGCTGCTGGGTGACTGACCAACCGGGGGTTGACGGCGTAAATAGCAGAGACGTCTGTAAAGTTTTCATAGACTTCTGCCATTAAGCCACGAGCTAAAATCGCACCGGTGATGTCGGAACCGCCACGAGAAAAGGTAACCATCTCGCCACGGTCATTGTAACCAAAGAAACCAGGAAAAATATAACGGGTATCATCTTTGATTTCAAAGGCGCCAAGGTCTCGATAAGTGGCTTTTTCATTTAGGGTTGCGGTTGTTGCATCGGTTTCCATATGAAGCTGTTTTGGGTCGACGAAGACTGCCTTTTCACCTTTAGCTTGCAGAATCAAGGTCAGTAATTGCGCGTTTAAATACTCGCCATGGGCGGCAAAGGCAGCTCGCAAATAAGAGTAAGAGCGATAATGATGATTTGCCAATTGGTCAATTTGGTCAGGAATCGTTTGGAAAACCTCTTGGTCGAGGTTAAAGTGGTCGGCAATGGTCTGATAGCGTTCCTTTAACGCTAAGACCGTTTCAGTAGCATCCTCATCGTTGATAGTTTCGTTGGCATAGCGAATCAAGAGGTCGGTGACTTTGATTGGAAATTCTTTTGCCTTACCAGGGGCGGAGGTCACGATAACCTGCCGGCTTTCGTCCTGATTTAAAATATCGATGACGCGTTCAAACTGGGCTCCAGTTGCTAAAGAGGAACCGCCGAATTTTGTTACTTTCATAATACTGCCGGTAAGAAATCGGCACTCCTTTCATAAATCAAAACAGAATGTGTGCCTTTAGTCCAATGAACCTGTGAGGGTGGCACCGGTGTGTTGGACAGCTAAAATGGTTGCTGTGCCGTTCAGCTTGAGACCATTAATGGCTTCAAGTAACTGGTCAGCGTGTCCTCGTTCAACTATTGAGACAACTGTCGGTCCAGCTCCCGACAGGTATGTCCCGGCTAGGTCAAGGCTGTGTGCTAAAGCACGAATTTGTAAAAATTCTGGTGCTAAATCAGCCCGGTAGGGTTCATGCATTTGATCTTCTTCTACTAAATCCATTAATCGCTTTTGGTCACCTAAGTAGCAAGCGGCAACCAAGTTGGCAAGGTGTTGACTTTGGTGAACGGCCGTTTTGAGCGGTAAGTTTGCAGGCAAAGCTGCCCTTGCTTCCGCTGTTTTTAATGGGTAGTCCGGAATAAAGGTAACCGCGACCAAATTTTTTGGTAGTGGAAGGGTAGTGGCTTGTACGCCATTTTGGTTATCGTCTGTTAATTGTAGGCCACCTAAAATAGTTGGCGCCACATTATCAGGGTGGCCTTCAAGGGCTGCTGCTTCTTGCAGAACTTGGTGACGATCAATCGTTTGATCGACTAAGTAGTGCCCCAAGAAAAGACCGGCCACTAATGCTGATGAGGAAGACCCAAGACCACGAGCCAGTGGAATGTCACTTTTAACGATTAGTTGGTGGGGTGTAATATCTGGATCAACGAGTCGAGCAGTTTGAACAATGAGATTGGTTTCATCGTTTGGAATATCTGCGCCAAATGGGTGATCCACTTGCCAAGTATCAGTTTTTGGACCAACGGTTACGGTTAAATTAAGGTTTAATGCAAGTCCAAGACAATCAAAACCAAGACCAAGATTGGCAGAACTTGCGGGTACAGTGATGGTTAGCATGGATAAATCACAAACTCCTTTGCTAATGTCCGATTAGTTGTTAAGGCGTCAAGAAGGGCGTCATGCTGATCTTTGGACATTTCTTTGGTATAAAGGACGAGCTGAGAGCCAAGACGGTTATTTTCGTGGCTGGCTTGACGAACAATCAACGAACGGAGTTCGTCCTTGGTGTCTTGGCTGACACTGTTTGCACCAGTTGTATTCAGAATCCAGCAATAGGCTTGAGCTCGTTCGCCAGCTAATGTCATTTTCCTTTCTGGCAACGGTTGCTTAGCGTCCTTTGGTGCCGTTGCGGCAGCCAAAATATCGGCTAAGACGGCTTGGGCCGTTGGGCGTGCACCAGCCCCAGGGCCATAGAAAAGCGTTTGACCAAGGTTATCACTGTTTACTGCAATAGCATTATTCTCATTGTGAACCTGTGACAGAGGCGATTGTGGTAGCACAACCTGGGGAGCAACGATAACGACTACTGAATCGGCACTGATTTGATCGATGCGGAAAAGAAGCTTGAGTTGGCCACCAAGTGTTTTAACGGCAGCGATATCCTCATCGGTAATCTTCTGAATACCGGTAATTTGAATGTCTTTTAATCTGGCTTCCAATCCAAAGACCAGGCGGGCCAAGATGATGGCCTTGTAAGCAGCATCGTAGCCAGCGACATCATTTGTGGGGTCCGCTTCGGCAAATCCTAAGTCTTGTGCTTGCTTTAGGGCAGTTTCGTAAGAAAGGTCATTATCGGCCATTTGGGTCAACATATAGTTGGTTGTGCCGTTCACAATCCCAGCTAACGAGCGGATTGTATCGGTGCGGAAATATTCACGTAGGGTACCGATAATTGGAATCCCACCGGCAACGGCTGCTTCGTATAAGAGGGGCACCTGCGCTTTGTTTGCTAAGTCAAGGAGTTCTTCTCCAGCGGTCGCAATCAGGTCCTTATTGGCTGTAATAACCGGCTTTTTACTTGCCAAAGCGGACTTAATCCAGTTTTTAGCGGAGCCAGGACCACCGGCAACTTCGACAACCAAATCAATTTCTGGATCATCTAAGATGTCCTTTGGGTCGGTGGTCAGTTGGATGGTGGGGTCTAAACCAGGGCGGTCCTTGGTTAAAGAAGAGACCATCGCGGTTTTTACGGTCAGGTCTAAACCAGTATTTGCACTGATTTTTTCTTTTTGTTCCTCTAAGATGGTTAACAAGCCCATCCCAACTGTTCCTAAGCCAAAAAGGCCAATCTTAACTTCCATGATGACTCCTTCTATCGTTTTTTACTGTCAAGTAAGGATAATTTCCTATTAACTTTACCATTTTCCCGCCTAAAAAGGAATGTTTTTGTTATAATATCATTAGAAATCAATGAGATTGAAGGAGTACGTCATGGAATATGTCTCGACCCGGGGAGAAGCCCCTGCTGTTTCTGCCGCCCAGGCCATCCTCCAGGGCTTAGCACCGGATGGTGGTTTGTACGTGCCAAATCAGTGGCCGACTTTGAACTTGGATTTAAAGACCATCGGTCAACAATCCTACCAGGATTTGGCGACTGAAATTTTTGCTGCTTTTTTGCCTGATTTTACAAAAGCAGAGATTCAAGCCGTTGTACAGGCAGCTTATGGTAGCCAATGGGATACCGATAAAATTGTGCCGGTCAAAGATGCTGGGAACAATTTGCACTATTTGGAGCTTTTTCATGGTCCGACATTGGCCTTCAAAGATATTGCCCTTCAGGCCTTGCCTCACTTAGTGATTGCAGCGGCTAAGAAGGAAGGCCTTGATAAGGAGATTGCCATCTTAACGGCGACCTCCGGTGATACTGGTACTGCAGCAATGGCTGGATTTGCAGATGTACCTGGTACAAAAATTGCAGTTTTGTACCCACAGGTTGGAGTTTCGGACATCCAGCGCCAGCAAATGGTCTCTGAACCCGGAAAAAATACTTATGTTTACGGGATAGAAGGGAACTTTGATGATGCCCAGCAGGCGGTTAAGCGTCTTTTGGGCGATTCTGATTTTGCTACTTTTTTAAAGGAAGAAGATATTCAAATTTCTTCAGCGAACTCAATTAACATCGGTCGTTTGGTTCCACAAATCGTCTATTATTTTTACGGCTATGGCCAATTGATTGAAAAAGGTCAGATTAAGCCTGGTGAAGAAATTGACGTACTTGTCCCAACTGGTAACTTTGGGAACATGTTAGCAGCCTACTATGCTAGTCAAATCGGTTTGCCGGTGGCTGATTTTACGGTCGCTTCGAACGAAAATCATGTTTTAACAGAATTATTCCAAACAGGGGTATATAATAAAAACCGTGACTTCAAGGTGACGAATGCGCCGGCTATGGATATTTTGGTGTCGTCAAACTTAGAGCGTCTCTTGTACTTTGCTGGCGGTCAGGATGCTGATTTGATCAAAAAAGATATGGCAGACTTGCAAAGTCAAGGCCAGTATCAATTGGCAGAAAAAACGAGATCTGGTTTAGCGAAGTTTTCTGCTGGTTGGACTAATCAAGAACAGGTAGAAGAAACGATACGAAAGACGTTCCTATCTTCTGGTTATTTGATTGATCCGCACACGGCCGTGGCGGTTCATCAATACCATGACGATGGTCACCAGACCCTTTTGGCCGCAACTGCTAGCCCCTATAAGTTCCCACAAACGGTTCTTGAGGCACTTGGCGAAGAAGTTGTTGGTGGTGAAGGTGGCTTGACTGCTTTGGCAGCAGCAACCAAAACACAAATTCCTGACCAATTGAAGGATTTGTTCCAGCGACCTGTTCGTCATCGGACGTTTATCCAGGCAGCTGATATTCAAAAGCAGATTGAAAGCGCCTTGAAGACAGACTAATTTTCTTCTGTTGTTTATTATGTCATTTAAAAAGAAAGAGAGAATTTTTTTATGGTAGCAAAGACAGCCTATAATGTAGCAGTGCTCGGTGCAACGGGTGCTGTTGGACGTCGAATTTTGGACCAGTTGGCCCAGTCAACAATTCCGGTTGGTGAAGTCAAGGCCTTAGCTTCTGCTCGTTCAGCCGGTCAAAAAATTAGCTTTAAGGACCAAGAATTAACGGTCGAAGAAGCAACTGAAGATTCCTTTGCAGGTGTTGATATTGTTTTGGCCTCAGCCGGTGGATCTACCTCAAAGGCTTTGGCTCCGGCTGCTGTTAAGGCTGGTGCTGTTGTGGTCGATAACTCTTCATACTGGCGAATGAACGATCAGGTGCCACTAGTTGTACCTGAAGTCAACGCCACTGCTCTCAAGGAACATCAAGGAATCATTGCCAATCCTAATTGCTCAACGACGCAATTGGTGATGGCGCTTGACCCAGTTTACCGAGAATTTGGTTTGAACCAGGTGATTATTTCGACTTACCAGGCGGCTTCAGGTGCTGGAAAGGCAGCAATGGATGAGGTTTTGGCTGAAGCTCAGGCTCGTTTGTTGGGTGACGACATGGCAGAATTGGCCCATGTCCTACCGGTGAAGGGTGATAAAAAGCATTTCCCATTAGCCTTTAACTTGTTGCCACAGATTGATGTCTTCGAAGAAGAAGGCTACACACACGAAGAATACAAGATGATCCACGAAACGAAGAAGATTATCTTGGGTGACAAGAATGCTAAGGCCATCAAAGTGACTGGTACGGCTGTTCGTGTGCCAGTTATGATTGGTCACGGTGAAAGTGTTTATATCGATACTGGCGATGAGAAGGTCACAACTGATCAGATTCGTCAGGCAATCGGTGCCGTTGATAATGTGATTATTGAGGATGACCCAGCTACACAAACTTACCCACAACCTCTTTTGGCTGAAGGTAAGCGTGAAACATTTGTGGGCCGCATTCGTCCTGATTTGGAAAATCCGGGTGCCTTCCACTTGTGGGTTGTTTCAGACAACTTGTTGAAGGGTGCTGCCTGGAATACAGTTGAAATTGCCCAAACATTGGTTGAAATGGACTTGGTCCGTGTACCAGCTGACTCAACTTTTGCATAAATAATTTTGAAAAGCCACCAATTTATTCATTGGTGGCTTTTTAGTGCCCTTATTTTGCTATTAAAAAAAGCCCGACTACAAAAATGTAGTCGGGGGCTTTAGGCAAGTTTGTTTTTAGTAAATCGCGTCGCGGTAAAGGGAAACAACTTTTCCCAAAATGGAAACAGATTCCAAGATGATAGGGGCCATTGTATCGTTTTCCGGTTGAAGGCGGTAGTGACCACCTTCTTGGAAGAAGCGCTTAACAGTGGCTTCGTTGTCCTCGTTCATGGCAACGACGATATCGCCATTATCGGCATTTTGTTGGCGACGGACGATTACTTTGTCGCCATCCAAAATACCGATGTTAATCATGGATTCACCACGAACATTCAGCATAAAGAGGTCACCATCATAGGGAATCAGATTTTCTGGAATGGGGAAGAACTCGGTTGCTTCTTGTTCGACGGCTAAAATCGGTTGGCCAGCTGTGACCAATCCTAGGACTGGAATTTTACCGGAAGTGGCCGAAATTCCGAGGATTTCAAAACCGGCTGGTGTCACTTCAATAGCGCGTGCCTTAGTTCCTTCTCCCTTCTTCTCAAGGTAGCCGTTTTTAATCAAACGGGCAATGTGGCCGTGGATGGTTGAAGAGGAAGATAGGCCGACTGCTTCACCAATTTCACGAATGGTGGGTGGGAAACCATTTTTACTTTGATAGTCGTGAATAAATCTCAAGACTTGAATTTGTTTTGAATCAGAACTTGCCATATGTACTTTCCTACCTGTATTTGCTACGTTTATCTTAGCGAATTTTAACCTGAAAAGCAAACAAATGTTCGCGAAAAAACCTTAAGAAATATTAAATTTTATTACAAAATGGGGATTAAATTTAAAATAGTGGATAAAGAAATTTTTTTATTCGAGTTATCGACCTGTTTTCCACTGTTTTTGTAAAAAAATACTGTCTTGCTTGCCTTTATGCTATAATATCTTATAGATTTTCGTAGTTAAAGGAGACCAATAATGGTTGTATTAGTTGGAATTTTGGCTTTGGTCGTTGGTTTGGTTGGGGGATTCTTCTTGGCCCGCTTTACGATGAAGTCGTACTTGGCAAAGAACCCACCCATTTCAGAAGAAATGATGAAGTCAATGATGATGTCAATGGGCCAGAAGCCATCACAAAAGAAGTTGAATCAGATGATGGCTCAAATGAAGGCACAAAATGCCAAAGCACAAAAAAAATAAGCCAAACGGCTTATTTTTTTTGTGCTTTTGGATCGATGTATACCCAGTTGGGATCGATTTCTTTGTCCAAGGCATCAAAAGATTCTTGAATCTTTTGATTGTATTCGGCAATTTTTTCGTCCGTCAAGCGGGCCTTAGGATCAATCACAATTGGTTCACCAAAATTAATTGTGGTATTATTGCGTTTAAATAGATGTGAAAACTTCACGGGACCTTGATAAACTGCTGGAACAATCGGCTTCTTTGAAAGCTTGGCAATCAGGATTGATCCTGATTTTAACTTTTGAGAATGCCGTGATCCGGTTGGAAACATAATAAGTGAGCGATTGCCATTCTTTAACTCGTTGATGGGATATTTGATGGTATCGGTACCGACATTGCGCCGATCAACTGGAAAGGCCCCCAAAGTGGTAATCAAGGCGCGCAAAGCAGGATTTTTGAAAAGCTCCTTCTTGGCCATAAAAATGAAGCGCTTTGGATAGGCCGCCATGGCATACCAAACGGGATCCCACCAAGAACGGTGTGGTCCGACCAAAACGTAGTTTTCGTTTTTTGGTAGGCGCTCCTTGTGAAGATAGGTAACGCGACCATTAATAATGGCCACAAAGGTCACTGTAAAGACCCGGATAAAGCGATAGAATAACATCTGCTTGTCCCTTTCTAATTGACTTAACAGAATAATTTTACTTAGTTTATGGAGATATTGCAACAGACCATGGTAGCAGAAGAATTACGAGCAGGTGAGCGCCTTGACGGCTTGCCATCACAACAGATTCAAATTATCCAAAATCCAGATATGTTTTCGTACTCGTTAGATGCCGTGCTCTTGGCATATTTTGCCAAACCTAAACAAAAAGGACGGGGCCTGTCGGTTGATTTAGGGGCAGGAACGGGAGCGATTGGCCTCTTTTATGCCGCCAAGGTTACCGGCCAGGTAAAATTAGTTGAGCTGCAACAAGACTTAGCGGAAATGGCCCAACGCTCGGTCGTTTTAAACCACTTGGAAGACCGCGTGAGCGTGATTCAGTCTGATATGCAGGAAATTTTTGCGGATATTAAGCCTGGTTCAGTGGACACTGTTCTGTCCAACCCACCTTATTTTTCCGTGAATGAAAAGACCAAGCAAAACCTTGATGAGCATTATCAGCTGGCCCGGCATGAAATTGCCATCGATTTGCCCCGTTTAGCGCAAGTTGCCAATAAGCTGTTAAAGAATAACGGTAAATTTTACTTGGTTCATCGGCCAGATCGGTTAGAAGACATTATGTCTGCCCTTTCTGCCCGGAAATTAGCGGTCAAACGCATTCAATTTGTGTACGGCAAGGCCGACCGTGAGGCCAACATGGTCTTGGTCGAAGCGATTAAGGCGGGTAAGCCGGGGGGCGTTCGAATTTTGCCACCAATTATTGCCTATACAGCAAACGACGAATACACGCCCCAGGTACAAGAAATTTTGTATGGGCAACCTTGGCAGCTGTAAGTCAATTACAGGTGGTTGCGCGAGGAGGGGGTTTTGATAACCTTCGAGGAGGGAGATGGGAATCATGACGGATGATCATGACAAAACTTATGATTTTTATGTGCTCTATACGGCCGACGGTTATTTTTATGGTGGGTTTTCCGATGATGCCCACCGACGTTTTTTGGTCCATCAAGCGGGGAAGGGGGCCAAGTTTACTCGAGTGAAGTCCAGACATCCATTACAGCTGATTTACCAAGAAACATTTGCTAATAAACACGATGCCCTTTCGGCCGAGGCTAAATTTAAGCACCTGAGCCGCCCACAAAAAGAAGCCTTTCTAATAGAACGAGAAGTAGATTCGACAATTTGGCAAAAATAGGTAGAGGGACTTTATGAGACTCTTAATCCATGATAAAATGGGATAAATCATTTGAATTGAAGGTGGCAAATAATGATTACTACTTTTGAATTAAACAATGTTATTGGGCGCCAAGTGTCTTTTAAAGACTGCGACCCAAGAGAGAAGTTAGTGAAGGTTATTGGCAATTTTTATCACTATGATTTAGTTTCAGGGACTAATGTGGTCCCTGAAGAAACCTATGTGATTAAGCGTGCCGAGGGGAACGTCTTAATCCTCCAGAAAAAGTAAGGACGGTATTTATGTCGATTTTGGTGATTGTCATCATTGTTGTGATCGTTTTGGCCCTGGTTTCCTTTAAGATTGTGCCACAAAATAGTGTTGGCCTTTTGGAAACATTGGGTAAGTATTCTTCGACACGGCAGACGGGTTTGAATTTTCGTTTGCCTTTGGTACAAAAAATCAGGACGGTTTCCTTAGCCTTGCAGCCACTGAAGTTGGCTGGTTATTCAGTTATTACCAAGGATAACGCTGATATTGGGGCAACGGTGACGTTAAACTTCCATATCACAGACCCTGTGAAGTATTCATATGAGAACACGAATTCGATTGAATCCATGCAACAATTGGTTCGAGGCCATTTGCGCGACATCATTGGTCGGATGGAATTGAACGAAGCTTTGGGGTCGACGAGTCAGATCAACAAGGATTTGGCCGAAGCGATTGGTGATTTAACGAATACCTATGGTATTAATGTTGACCGGATTAACATCGATGAATTGAAGCCCAGTGCAGCTATCCAGTCTTCAATGGATACGCAACTGAAGGCAGATCGAGAACGAGTGGCAGCTATTTCGCAAGCTGAAGGTGAGGCCAAGTCCATCGAATTGCGCGCAAAGGCTAATAACGAAGCTTTGATTGCCACTGCTAAGGCCAACGCTGAGGCAACGCGAACAAAAGCGGATGCCGAAAGTTACCGGATTGATAAGGTTCAGGCTGCTTTGAAGAACGCAGACCAAAACTATTTCAATAACCAGTCGATTAATGCTTTCGAGGCTTTGGCTAAGTCAGATGCCAACTTGATTGTCACGAATGGTGCTGATTTGGACCAAACTGGGCAAAGTGCTATTTTGGCCAAAACTTTAGGTCAAGAATTAGCAAAAGAACAAGATTAAGAATATTTGCCAGCCGGTTGTGGTTGGCTTTTTCTTTGGACTGATTTTCACTAGTTAAAAATCAGAAAAATCCTTGCTTTTCGGTCAAAACCTTAGTAAACTAGTACCTGTTGTGAATACAACGAAAATACACACGGTAAACGAGAACGTGCAGGTGCAAGTGATTGATCATTTGTCAGCGCGGACCAAGAATTTACCGGAGGTTAAACCTAGGAGGCCACTATGGCAGTTATTACAATGAAGGAACTCCTCGAAGCAGGGGTTCACTTTGGACACCAAACTCGTCGTTGGAACCCAAAGATGGCACCATACATCTTTACGGAACGTAACGGCATTCACATCATCGACTTGCAAAAGACTGTTAAGTTGATCGACGAAGCTTACAACTTTATTCGTAACGCTTCAGCTGATGGTGCTAACATCTTGTTTGTTGGTACTAAGAAGCAAGCATCTGATGCAATCGCTGAAGAAGCAACACGTGCTGGTCAATTCTACATCAACCACCGTTGGTTGGGTGGAACTTTGACTAACTGGAACACAATCAAGACACGTGTTCAACGTTTGAAGGACTTGAAGGCAATGGCCGAAGACGGTACTTTCGAACAACTTCCTAAGAAGGAAGTTGTCTTGTTGAACAAGCAACGTGAAAAGTTGGAAAAGTTCTTGGGTGGAATCGAAGACATGCAAGACTTGCCAGATGTTTTGTTTGTTGTTGATCCTAAGAAGGAAGAAATCGCTGTTAAGGAAGCCAACATGCTCAACATTCCTGTTGTTGCTATGATTGACACAAACGCCGATCCCGACGATGTTGATGTTAAGATTCCTGCAAACGATGACGCTATCCGTGCCATCCGTTTGATCACTGCTAAGATGGCTGATGCCGTTATCGAAGGCCGTCAAGGTCAAGACAACGCTGCTGAAGATGCTTTCATCGAAGGTGACGAAAACACGGAATCAATCGAAGAAATCACAACAATCGTTGAAAAAGACAACTAAGTTGAAATTAGTTTATTGATTTGCCGTTCCGGTGGACCTGCTTGGGACGCTGAACGGCTTTTTCTATGCTATACTAGAGACTGTTAAAAGATAATAAAGAAGCTAAAGGAGCATTTGCATGGCTGTTACTGCAAAGTTAGTGAAGGAATTACGTGATAAGACATCTGTTGGAATGATGGATGCCAAGAAGGCTTTGGTTGAAGCTGAAGGCGACATTGAAAAGGCAATCGACTTGTTGCGTGAAAAAGGAATGGCAAAAGCCGCTAAGAAGGGTGACCGTGTTGCTGCCGAAGGTATGACTTACGTGATGACTGAAGGCAACAAGGCTGCCATCATCGAATTGAACTCAGAAACTGATTTCGTTGCTGGTAACAAGGAATTTAATGACTTGTTAGTTGCTGTTACTAAGACAATCTTGGAAAAGCAACCTGCAGACGTTGAAGCTGCTTTGGCTTTGCCAGTTGCTGGTGAAGAAGACCGGACTGTTAACGACAAGATCATCAACGTTTCTCAGATTACTGGTGAAAAGATTACTTTGCGTCGTTTCGCTACTGCTGAAAAGACTGACGGTGAAGTCTTCGGTGCATACTCACACATGGGTGGTTCAATCTCTGCTTTGGCCGTTTTGACTGGTTCAAATGAAGAAGCAGCCCGTGACGTGGCCATGCACATCGCCGCTATCGCTCCACAGTACGTTTCTGATGACCAAGTTCCTGCAGATGTTGTTGCCAAGGAAAAGGAAGTTCAATTGGCTTCTGAAGACTTGAATGGTAAGCCTGACAACATCAAGGAAAAGATGGTTGAAGGACGGATCAAGAAGTTCTTGGCTGACATCACTTTGTTGGATCAAGACTTTGTTAAGAATGGTGACCAAAAGGTTGCTGATTTCGTTAAGCAAAACGACATGACTGTTAAGTCATTCGTTCGTTACCAAGTTGGTGAAGGTATCGAAAAGCAAACAACAAACTTGGCTGAAGAAGTTGCTAAGCAAATCAACAACTAAGTTCATTTAAAAAGTATCCAAGAATTGATATGAACCCCGAAATTTGGACAACCAAATTTCGGGGTTTTACTATGTCTAAATTATCAAAAGAAGACAAAGTTAATATTTATTATCTTTGGAAAAAACAATGCTATAG
>NZ_CAUZLM010000007.1:0-88143 GCF_963580165.1 Fructobacillus evanidus | reverse complement strand
CGCTTTACTCGATGGTTGTACGCAAGAAGTCATTTCTTATGAAGTGTCCAGGCATCCAAATTTAGCTCAGACGATTAGTATGATGGAAAAGGCAGTGAAACGCTATCCAAAAGCTGCCGAACTAACCTTTCATACTGACCAAGGTTGGCAATATCAAAATCGTTATTTTCAAAATTGGTTATCGGAACATGGTATGAACCAATCCATGTCACGCAAAGGTAAATCAACAGATAATGGCTTGATTGAGAGTTTCTTCGGCACATTGAAACGAGAAATGTTTTTTGGTTTCCAACAGAACTTTCAATCAATTAGCGCACTCAATCAAGCCATCAAAGAATATATTCACTATTACAATACAAAACGAATTAAGAGCAAACTAAAAGGACTGACACCGATTGAATATCGGGCGTCAGTCCTCAAGGCCGCTCAATGACATGTCCTAATTTTGGGGTTCATATCATTTAAAAGACAGGTTTTTTATATTACTTTATTTATCGCTGGCAGACTGGGATTGTGAGTCAGTTGCATCTGCTGTTGTTGCAGTTTGGGTGCTGGTTGTTTTCTGTTGGTCAGCCAAAATCTTTTTGATGTCTTGTAGCACGAGCAATTCATCACTCGGAGCCGGTGCGGCTTTTTGCTTTGGCTTAATAATGTACTTACTAATGATTTTAATCAGAAGAAAGACAACAAAAGCCGTAATCAAGAAATTGATGACATCATTCAAGAAGGCACCATATTTGAATGTCAGGTGCTTGTAAGGGACCCACTTCAAACTGTCTAAGTCGTTACCGCCACCGGTGAAAAAGCCCACTAAGGGGTTAATCAGGTTTGTTGTCAATGATTTGACTAAACCAGAGAAAGCACCACCAATGATAACCCCAATTGCTAGGTCAATCATGTTACCACGATTAATGAAAGCCTTGAATTCTTTGACGAAATGCATATTACTTACTCCTCACATGATTCAGAATAAGTCTATTCTATCACGAATGTTTCAACTTTTGCACTAAAAGTGGGTCGGGTGTGACGTAAGTGGTCGATTGTCCTTCAAAAATAACGTAACCAGGCTTGGCACCGTTTGGCTTCCGCAATTTTCCTGCTGGTAAGTAATCAACGGGCACATTGGCCGAATCGCGGGCTTTCGAGAAGTAGGCAGCTAATTTGGCCGCTTCCTCGATGGTTTCCTGTGAGGGATTGTCGGAATGGACAATGACGTGGGAACCAGGTAATTTTTGGACGTGCATCCAGATGTTCTGGCGGTTAGCCTTTTTTAGGGATAATTTGTCGTTTTGGAGATTGTTTTTGCCAATTTCAATCAACGTGCCATCACTAGCCGTAAATTGGTCGGGAGCAGACAGAACATGCTTTGGCTTTTTTGTCTGCTTACCCTTGGTCTTGATTTTGACTTTTTCGCGGAGGTAGCCTTGTTCAATCAATTCGACCTTGATGTCAGCAACGTCCTTGGGCGAAGCCACTGCCAATTGGCTAGCGATTTGATTAAAGTAGTCAATTTCCGCATCGGTGGTTTTCAGCTGCTCTAAGACGTAGTCCTTGGCTGAACGGAGTTTACGGTACTTACGGAAGTAGCGATTGGCATTTTGTAAACCGTCAAAGCGTGGGTCGAGGTCGATAGTCAACAACTGGTTATTGTCATAGTAATTTTCGATTTCAACCGAATGCATGCCCTTATGAACAAGGTGTGGATAGGTAATCAGTAGGTCGCCCTTGACCTTATAGGTCTCGGCATTTTGCGAGTCCGTGAGGGTTTGTTGGAGCTTTTTTTCTTTGGTTTGATTTTTCTTCAATTCATTTTTAACAAGACGAACCAAGGTCCCGGCTTGTTGGTTAACTCGGTCAGCTTCGGCCTGGCCCTGGAAGTAGGCATCCAATAAATCACCAAGTGTGTCATAAGGCTGGCCCGCTTGTTCAGAATCCCAATCAAAAGCGGCAAAGGTAAACTTTTTGTCTATTTGATAAAGGGTCGGCTGTGGCGAGTCGAAATGAGCCAACCAGTCCTTAGCTGTCTGCATGGCATCTGCCCCAGTTTCCAAATGCTTTGCCAAATTCTTGGCCGAAAGGCTGGCAAATCCCTGGTAGGTCTGCTGAATGGCTTTTGGCCAATCAGCCTTATCCATGTCCAATAAAATTTTAGCCAAAGCCGTCAAATCGTGGCCAAATGGATTAGTCATATTTTGGGCAGGGGGCAACGTATAGGTTGCACCAGGGATCAATGACCGAACACGGTTTTGATCGGCAGGGACGTGTTTGATGAGTTCCAAGATGCGCTGATCTTTTTCTCGGACTAAGAAGAGGTTTGAATGCCGTCCCATCATCTCAAGCGTTAAAATCAGTGTTTGATCATCACCCAGTTCATCGTGGGTACTAATCGAGAAGTGAAGGATTCGGTCATTTTTAACTTGTGAAACCGAGCTTAAACGAGCGCCTTCCAGGTTACGACGCAAGAACATTGCAAAATTAGGCGGTGTGGCGGGATTCTGGTAGGGAATTCGAGTCACTTGGGCTCTGGCATAGGCTGGGTTAGCCGAAAGCAGGACCGGATAGTTCTGACTATTATTGCGAACGACCATCACGATTTCGTTCGGGTAGGGCTGGTGAATTTTCGTAATACGACCACCAGCGAGTTGTTCATTTAATTCTTTGGCCAACGAATGGACAAAGAGGCCATCAAGGGGCATTGTCTTTCCTCCTTCAAAGGGGTATCAATTCTATTATAACGGAAATCAGCATTGAAAAAGTGATGAAAGCGGGTGAGTGGGTACTGATTTGGTCACAAAAAAACCTCACTACACAGAGTGAGGTTTTTTAAAACTTACTTATTTTCGGTCACTTGCTTACCGTTGTACATCCCTGATGGAGAGACGCGATGAGCAACGCGGTATTCACCAGTAGTCTTGTCCAAAACAATGTTTGGCACATTCAAACCGATGTGTCCGCGGCGGTTACGCTTGTGAGACTTAGAATTCTTGTTTGATGGGGTAGCCATGCTGGCACCTCCTTTCGGTTCAATTTATCAACCTGTTAAGTTTATCGAATTTATGAGTGAATGTCAACCGGTGGAATCTTTTTCCTTGTAAAATCTTTGAAATAAACGGCTAAAAAGGCTTAACGAACGGGCTTAGTTCTGTTAAAATAGATGATATTAAATTATCTCCTCTCTTTGAATTAAAAGGGGGAGTTAGACGAATGTAATGAGGTACAAAAACGCGATGACGAAACGAAATGTAATGAATATGCTAGTTGTTCACCTGGTCGTTTTGGCCTTTATTTTGTTCGTCTTAGTGACACCAACCCATTTTGACTTCTTAATGTGGAACGTCTTTTTGGCTTTGTTGCCATTGGACTTTGCCTTGTTGGTGCTGATTTTTAAATCGAAGCTTCTACAAGCATTCTTTTCCTTCCTCTGGTTGCTGTTTTTCCCAAATACTATGTATATGATTACGGACTTTATCCATCTGCAATATATTAGTGATTCTTTGGACGTTCGTTATCAGTACTTTAATTATTCTGTTCTATCGGCAGGAATTTTTATTGGTGTTTATCTAGGTATTCTTTCATTGGAGTTATTGATTCAAAAGTTCTTTATCAAAAGAGGCGGGTTAACTGTCTTGGTGCTTTTGGCCATTGTCTCGCTGGTTTCGTCGATTGGTATTTATTTGGGTCGGTTCTTGCGGTTAAACTCTTGGGATGTCTTCACAAACTTCAAGTTTGTGTTGGCTAATACGCAAGATGCTGTCTCGGCACACATGGTCGCCTTTGTCCTGCTCTTTGCTGGTGCTCAATTTGCTATTTTAGTTGTTTATCACTTTGGTGGTCGGTTATTGGCTAATTTGGCAGTAGAGGATAGCCAACGCGATTGAGTTTTCAATAAAAATCAGAAAAGTCTTGACTTCAAGATGAAAAGTGCGTATAGTATTGGGTGTTGAACAAGTAGGAGCACCCGCTTCTCGCCTCGTGACGATTGCTGTTGCTAGGCAGATACACGTTGTACTTTTTGTACAGTCAGGTAAAGTGGGTGAACTTCGGTTTGCCCATTTTTTTCTTCGTTGTTCACAACAAAATTTTTGGAGGTACCTAGCCATAGCACGTCAACCACGACAAGTTGATTTAGTCAACGATAATATCCGAGCAAGTCGGGTTCTATTAATTCATGACGGTAAGCAAGAAGAAATGTCAACGCGTGATGCGCAAAACATCGCCGATGACTTGGGACAAGATTTGGTGCTTGTACAGGCCAACGCTGTGCCACCTGTTGCCAAAATCATGGATTGGGGAAAGGCCAAGTTCGAGGCGCAAAAGCGTCAAAAGGAACAACGCAAGAACCAAAAGGTTGTCCAGGTGAAGGAAGTCCGGATGTCGCCAGTCATTGATTCTGGTGATTTCGAAACGCGGAAGAAGGCTGCCATCAAGTTCCTTGAAAAGGGAAACAAGGTGAAGTTGAACTTGCGTTTCCGTGGCCGGATGATCACTCACCAAGATATTGGACGCGAAGTCTTAGAACGAATGGCCAACGAATTGGACGATATTGCCAAGGTTGAACAACGTGCTAAGATGGACGGTCGCCAAATGTTTTTGGTCTTAGCTCCTAAGAAGGGTTAAGCACGATTCATTTTGACCGGTCGCTAGATACTTGAAAAACGATAGGAGAATATGGACTCATGCCCAAGATGAAGACTCACCGCGCTTCAGCAAAGCGTTTCAAGAAGACAGCTAAGGGTGGCTTTAAGTCAGCCTCAGCTTACACATCACACCGTTTCCACGGTAAGACAAAGAAGCAACGTCGTCAATTACGTGGTACTCGGATGATGAACAAGACAACCATCAAGAAGTACGCTAAGTTGTTGTCTACCCTCTAATTTAAAGGGTCGTTTAATTAATACTATTTAGGAGGAATTACCCATGCGAGTTAAGGGTGGTACAGTTTCACGCGCACGTCGCAAAAAGTTTATCAAGTTGGCTAAGGGTTACCGTGGCCAACGTCGCATCAATTATAAGGTTGCTAAGCAACAAGTTTACAAGTCATACTTGTACGCTTACCGCGATCGTAAGAACCGCAAGCGCGACTTCCGTAAGTTGTGGATTGCTCGGATTAACGCGGCAGCCCGGATGAACGGTTTGTCATACTCAAAGTTGATGCACGGTTTGAACATGGCTGGTATCGAATTGAACCGTAAGATGTTGGCTGATTTGGCCGTATCTGACTTCGATACTTTTGCTAAGTTGGCTGACCAAGCAAAGCAAGCCTTGGAACAAGGTTCTGTTTTGGTTCAGGAACGTACAGCAGCAACAACCGAAACAACTGTTAAGGTTGAACGTTAATTTTAATTAACATCTAAAAAATCAGACTTAGATTATTCTAAGTCTGATTTTTATTTGAAGGCCAAGCCAATCAAGGCTTTGGCTTTTTCTTTTTGATGTGCATTTTCTAATTTTTTGCCAATTTTTGAGCTGAATCGGGTGCCTTTTGCCCAAGCTAGTGGATTTTATGTTAAACTAGATATAATTGAAATCGAGACAAGAAGAGGCTAATAATCCAATATGCCTTTTCAAGATGATTCGCTTTAAAAAGTAGTAACGACAAAAGGATAGAACATGACAGATTTAAGAATAATTCCCTTTGGGGGAGTGCGTGAAAACGGCAAGAACATGTATGCCGTTTTAGTCAACGATGAAATTTTCATCTTAGATGCCGGACTCAAGTACCCCGAAACGGAACAACTCGGGATTGACGTTGTCATCCCTGATTTTGAGTACCTCGTTAATAACCAAGAAAAAATTGCTGGAATCTTTTTGACACACGGCCATGCAGATTCTATTGGTGCTTTGCCATACTTGTTGCAACAGCTTCAAGTGCCAATTTTTGGTTCTGAATTGACCATTGCTTTGGCCAAATTAGCCATCCAAGACGAAGCCGACTTAAAGGCTTTTGATGATTTTCACGTGGTTAATGAAAATACTGAAATTGATTTTGGGGCCGTTAAGGTGTCATTCTTCAATACCACACATACAATCCCTGAAGCTTTAGGGGTTGTTTTGGGAACGGATGAGGGCCAGATTGTTTATACTGGTCACTTTAAGTTTGACCAAACGGCGGAAGCTTCTTACCAAACAAATTACGCTCGTTTGGCTGAAATTGGTGCCAAGCCAGTTTTGGCATTGTTAGCTGATGCGGCTGGAACCGAAGACATCGGTAAGCCAATGGTTAGTGAAAAGAAGATTCACCAGTACGTTGAAGACAGCTTTGTGGCTGCTAAGGGCAAGCGGATTATTGTGGCTGTTGTCGCTTCTAATATTCAGCGTGTTCAGCAGGTGATTGATGCGACGGCAAAGACCCATCGACGCCTGATTTTCTCTGGGCAAGATGTGGAACAAATCGTTCATGCCGCTTTGAATTTGGGTAAGTTGAACTTGCCAATGCCAAAGGAAGAACTTTTTGCTGATTTGAAAGACTTGGAAACGTTGCCAGCTGGCCAAATCGTTGTTTTGGAGACTGGTAAGATGGGTGAACCCGTTAAGAACTTGCACAAGATGGCGAAGGGTGAAAATCCAAACATCCGCTTGGGCGATTCTGACTTGGTCTTTATTGCAACAACACCATCCTTTGCTGTTGAATCTTACGTGGCGCAGACGCGAAACTTGCTTTTCCAACAGGGTGCTGATGTCAAGCAGATTTCAACTGATTTACGGTCATCTGGCCACGGATCAGCTGAAGACGTGCAGATGATGATTAATTTCATGAAGCCGGAATTCTTCTTCCCTGTTTCTGGTGAATTCCGGGTGATGGTGACGGCAAAGGCTGCCGCCGAGGAAGTTAATATTCCAGCTAAAAAGATTATCATGGCTAAACGTGGCGACCAGTACGTTTATGATGGCCAAACCTTTGAAAAGAAGGGCGGCTTTACGATTGGCGAAACCATGATTGATGGTGATTCTTTGAATGATATCGGTAATGTGGTTCTTCGCGACCGCCGAATTTTGTCTGAAGATGGTGTCTTTGTGACGGTGGTGACGATTGATCGTAAAAAGCGCAAGGTTGTGTCAAAGCCAAAGATGACGTCTCGTGGTTTTGTCTATGTGAAGGCGAACCGCGACTTGATGAAGGAAGCTGGTAAGCTGACAATTGACGCCATTGAAGACTATTTGAAAAATGCCAAGGCCTTTGACTGGAACGAGTTAAAGAATGGCGTTCGTGAATCATTGTCTCGCTTCTTGTTTAACGAGACTCGTCGCCGGCCAATGGTAATGCCTGTGGTGATGGAAGTTAACCAAAATCGCCGACCACACCACACCAAGGGGCAGGAAACTACCGGTCAAAAGGGCAAGAAGGCAAACGGAAATAAAGACCAAAAGAAGGGTCAAAAGAATCCGGGCCAAAATAACAACCAAAAGAAGCAAAATAATCAAGCAAAGCAAAATAAGCCCAAGAACCAGGGCAACAAGGCGAAAGGTCAAAAGAATCAAGATCAAGCCAAGAAACAAGCAGCAAACCAATAATTAAAACTGAAAGTGGCTCAACGGGTTCGATTCCTGTCATCGGCATTTTTAGCCACTTGCAGTTATCAATCATTTTGAAAAAAGACCCGTCAGGGCCTTTTTTCTTTGTTAGAATAGAGGCGCAAGTTGCCTTATTAGAGTAAAAAGGAGTTTCACTTGGAAAAGACATTGATTGAAATCAAAGATCAGGCTGAGGCCGAGTTTAACCAGGAACACTACCACCAGGCAGCTGATTTATTTGTGACAGTTTACCAAGAAGAGCAAAGTTTGGCCGTTAATCGCCAATTGGTGCTGGCCTTAAAAGAGGACCAGCAATACCAACTGGCTAAAGATTACGCTACTGATTTTTTGTCGGATTATGCCCAACATGAAAATCTGTTCTTACTGTATTTTGACCTGCTTTTGCAAATACAAAACTTCGTTTCCGCGCAACAGTGGGCTTTGCAGAGTCCAAATCAGGAATTAACAGAAGGTTTGTTAGCGCAGATTCGAGATGGTGAAAGGAAGGCTGAAGACCAGCAGGGGCAGACGCTCAAGACGATTGCCCAGCATTTTTACCATCTGAGCGATGAATCAATGGTGGCCCAGCAGGAACGCTACCAACAAGCTTTTCACTTGCCCGTAGCTACTTTTGTGACGGGGGCGAAATTCTTACTGGTTGACCCCTTTGCCAGTCCATTGATGCGCAGCACGCTTTTGAGTGACTTGCAGGAGCTCGGGGAAACCGGGGTAGTCACCTATCAGTGGCTTGACCAACAGCGCTACCAAATCGATTTGCAGGCCATCTTGCCACTGTTCTCAAATCATGCCTTTCAAAAACTGGTTGCAGCTTTAGATGACCAGGTTGGCCAAGAAGACCCAATTGCCTACCAGGCTTTGTTTGATCAGCTACGCTTAGAGGCCATGTTATTGTTCCCACGGCTAGAAGAAAGTATCTTGGATGCCACGGCCTGGGTAGATGCTGATTTGTCAGCTTTTTATCAGGAACAAGTACCGGAAGAAGAGGCCCAACAAAAGCAGGCACACGACTTGGTTTTGCAGGCATTGAGTGAACTGGCAGGGTAGTAAACCCCTTAGGAAATGGGTGTTTACAAATATTCGAGAACTTAGTATAATAAGTGTCGGCTTAAGTGCCAGAAAAACGCAGTTTAATGGTTGCCTTTATGGCCCAGGCGTTGTAAAATATAAACATACGATTTTCTCGGGACAAAAACTGAGAGATAAAATTGGAGGAAACTACATTGGCTAAGGAAACTTACGTTCGCAATAAGCCCCACGTTAACATTGGTACGATCGGACACGTCGATCACGGAAAGACTACTTTGACTGCTGCTATCTCAAAGGTATTGGCAGAAAAAGATGGTGGAACTGCTACTGATTTCGCTGAAATCGATAACGCTCCTGAAGAAAAGGAACGTGGTATCACGATCAACACGTCTCACATCGAATATGAGACTGATGCTCGTCACTACGCCCACATCGATGCCCCTGGTCACGCGGATTACGTTAAGAACATGATCACTGGTGCCGCACAAATGGATGGTGCCATCTTGGTTGTTGCCGCAACTGATGGTCCTATGCCACAAACTCGTGAGCACATCTTGTTGGCTCGCCAGGTTGGTGTTGAACATTTGGTTGTCTTCTTGAACAAGACTGACTTGGTTGACGATGAAGAATTGATCGACTTGGTTGAAATGGAAGTTCGTGAATTGCTTTCAGAATATGATTTCCCAGGCGATGACATTCCTGTTATCAAGGGTTCAGCTTTGAAGGCTTTGGAAGGTGATGAAGAACAAGCTAAGGTCATCATGGAATTGATGGACGCTGTTGATTCATACATCCCAACTCCAGCACGTGAAGATGACAAGCCATTCTTGATGCCTGTCGAAGACGTATTTACGATCACTGGTCGTGGTACTGTTGCTTCTGGTCGTGTTGACCGTGGTGTTTTGACTACTGGTACTGAAGTTGAAATCGTTGGTTTGAAGGATGAAATCCAAAAGACTACGGTTACTGGAATCGAAATGTTCCGTAAGACTTTGGAAGAAGCTCAAGCTGGTGACAACATCGGTGCTTTGCTTCGTGGTGTTGACCGTGACCAGATCGAACGTGGTCAAGTTTTGGCTGCTCCTGGTTCAATCAAGACTCACAAGAAGTTCATGGCCGAAGTTTATGTTTTGACTAAGGACGAAGGTGGTCGTCATACACCATTCTTCACTAACTACCGTCCACAATTCTACTTCCACACTACTGATGTTACTGGTGTTGTTGAATTGCCAGCCGGTGTTGAAATGGTTATGCCTGGTGACCAAGTAACGTTCGACGTTGAATTGATCGCACCAGTTGCCATTGAAAAGGGATTGAAGTTTACTGTTCGTGAAGGTGGCCACACTGTTGGTGCCGGAACTGTTACTGAAATCGAAGAATAATTTATTATCTCTTCAAAAAGTCCACTTTGGTGGGCTTTTTCTTTTGCTTAAAATTGCTCGATTTAAACTAAAAACCCGCGACTGTCAGTGATTACTGAACAGCCAGCGGGCTTTTTTAAGCTTTATTTGTCTTTTTTAATACCCAAAGCCTTATCGCGAGCTTCCTTATCTTGCTTGCTATCAAGAATGGGTAGGTCGATGAGGTCTTCTAAGGGTGTGTTAATGTGCTCTTCTTGGTTGACAATTCGTCCCATGAATTTTGCCTCCGTTTTTGTTGATTGGCGCTATTATACCATTTTACGAGTTGATATGCTGGGACTAATCGTCTTTGCGTTCAATCAAATAGGTTAAATCAGAATGAGTTTGGTAGCTAGCCTTATCCGTATCATTTGTAATGGAAACGTCGAAGTTGGCTGCCTGTTGGTTACGGGTTAAGTTGACAATCAAGAGACCGTCATCTTTAAGGTGGTCCCAAAGAAGGGTGATTTGTTCGTTAAGCGTTTCTCGGTTAGGAAGGGAAGTGCCGGTGTCAGAGCCGTAGTCCAGAATGGCGAGGTTAAGCTTTGAAACTTTACCAATTTGTGCTTGCAACTTGTCTTGTGTCAAAACGCCGTTGATTACGTCAACGCGATCTTGTAAACCAGCCATAAAAAGAGAAGAAGCGATTTGATTCGCATTTTCTTTCTCTTCGCTAAAGGTCAAAACTTGGCCTTGTGAGCCCACACGGCTCGATAGAAAGCGTGTGTTTAAGCCGATACCAGCAGCACCATCCACAACGAGGTTACCAGGTTCGACCGTTTCTTCAAGTGTACTTTGAATAAAATGTCGATTTGAAATTTGCATCGCGAGCTCCTTTTTCTTTTCTAATCTATAGTATACGAATTTTTACTGATTTATGCTATAATAAAGGTACTTTTCAACAATAGTAGTGATTACGGAGCATCAGAAAGTAAGCGGGGCTGGAAGCTTGCCAACCAAGATCATGAACTCGGTTGAAACCCCTACCGGTGAAGTGGAGTAGTCGGTACGTCTTGCTGCGTTAAGGCAACTTCGAGGTTCAAGAAATTGAACAAAACGTAGGTGGTACCGCGATGACAATCGCCCTATGTTAGGCCCAAGTGGCTTAACATGGGGCGTTTTTTAGTAGATGGAGGAATAAAATGGGATACGATCATAAAACAATTGAGAAGAAGTGGCAAAATTTTTGGGATGAGGATCAAACCTTTGCAGCACCAGATAAATCAGATAAGGAAAAGTTTTATGCCTTAGACATGTTTCCATATCCATCTGGTCAAGGATTACATGTTGGTCACCCAGAAGGGTATACGGCCACGGATATCGTATCGCGTTTTAAGCGCGCTCGTGGCTTTAATGTTTTGCATCCTATGGGTTGGGATGCTTTTGGTTTGCCAGCCGAACAGTATGCTTTGAAGACGGGTCACAACCCCGCAACTTTTACGGACCAAAACATTCAAACTTTTAAGAACCAAGTGAAGTCATTGGGCTTCTCTTACGACTGGAACCGTGAAATTAAGACAACTGACCCTAGCTATTACAAATGGACGCAGTGGATCTTTGAAAAGCTCTATGAAATGGGCTTGGCTTATGAAGATGAAATCATGGTCAACTGGGCTCCTGATTTTCCAGGTGGTGGCTTGGTTGTTGCCAACGAAGAAGTGATTAACGGCAAGACGGAACGTGGGGGTTACCCTGTTTACCGCAAGCCAATGAAGCAATGGGTTTTGAAGATTACGGCCTATGCGGACCGCTTGATTGATGACTTGGATGATTTAGACTGGCCTGAAGCAATTAAGGAGCAGCAGCGTCATTGGATTGGCCGCTCAGTCGGTGCCTCTATTCGCTTTTCGGTCGAAGGCCATGATGGTGAAAAGATTGAGGTCTTCTCAACGCGTCCAGATACGTTGTTTGGTGCTTCTTACCTGGTTTTGTCACCAGAACATGATTTGGTTGATCAAATCACCACTGCCGATCAAAAGGCGGCTGTGGCAGTTTATCAAGAAGAAATCGCCACTAAGTCTGACTTGGAGCGAACTGATTTGAATAAGGATAAGTCAGGGGTCTTCACTGGGGCTTATGCTAAGAACCCGGTTAACGGCGAATTGTTGCCAATCTGGATTGCCGACTATGTCTTGGCTTCTTATGGAACCGGAGCCGTGATGGGTGTGCCAGCGCACGATCAGCGTGATTACGACTTTGCTAAGAAGTTCGACTTGCGCATTACGCCAGTTATCGAAGGTGGCGACATTGACAAGGAAGCTTATAGTGGCGAGGGCGTTCACATTAACTCAGGCTTCGTAAATGGCATGGACAAGCAAGAGGCCATCGACAAGATGATTGCCTGGTTGGAAGAAAACGGTGCTGGTGAAAAGAAGGTGAACTACCGCTTGCGTGATTGGATTTTCTCTCGCCAGCGTTACTGGGGTGAACCAATCCCTGTTATCCATTGGGAAGATGGCACACAGACATTGGTTCCAGAGGATGAATTGCCATTACGTTTGCCAGAAATGACAGAAGAGCAATTGAAGCCTTCTGGTACTGGTGAATCACCATTGGCCAATGCCAAGGACTGGCTGGAAGTCACTCGTGCAGATGGCATGAAGGGCCGTCGTGAAACTAATACTATGCCACAGTGGGCTGGATCATCATGGTACTTCTTACGCTATATCGATGCAAAGAATGGCGAGGCTTTGGCCGATCCTGAGAAATTAGCTTACTGGAAGAACGTCGACTTGTACGTCGGTGGAGCAGAACACGCGGTTTTGCACCTCTTGTATGCTCGTTTCTGGAACAAGGTCTTGTATGACCTTGGCGTGGTGAAGGAAAAGGAACCATTCCAAAAGTTGGTTAACCAAGGAATGATTTTGGGTGCTAACCACGAAAAGATGTCAAAGTCGAAGGGCAACGTGGTCAACCCGGATGATATCGTCAACGAATATGGTGCCGATACACTCCGAATCTATGAAATGTTTATGGGCCCATTGACTCAGAACAAGCCATGGTCTGAAGAAGGGGTGACAGGATCTCGTCGTTGGTTAGACCGTGTTTGGCGCTTGCTCATCAATGAAGATGGTTCTGTAACGGACAAGTTGACGGATAAGGCCGATGACACGCTCAAGAAGGAATACAACTTGACGGTCAAGAAGGTCACGGAAGACTTGGAAAACATGCATTTCAACACTGCCATCTCAACGTTGATGGTCTTTGTCAATGATGCTTACAAGGAAGACAAGCTTCCAGCTGCTTACATGGAAGGCTTTGTGCAAATGTTAGCACCGTTTGCACCACACTTGGCCGAAGAATTGTGGCAAAAGTTGACGGGTTCAAAGGAATCCATCACTTATGTTGCCTGGCCAACTTATGATGAAGAAGCCTTGGTCGATGATACAAAGGAAATCATCTTCCAGGTGAACGGCAAGGTCCGTTCAAAGCAGGTCTTACCAGCTGATGCCAGTCAGGACGACTTGATTGCAGCAGCAAAGGCTGATGAAAAGGTTCAAAAGAACTTGGATGGCTTGGAAATCAAAAAAATTATTGCCATTCCAGGTAAGTTCGTTAATATTGTTGCGAAGTAAGAGCGAACGTGTTATCTTGGTGTTTAGCTGATTTAATCGAAACAATCCAAGAATAGCCCGTTAGGAAGACGGATTTTCCTTCCTAATGGGATACATATTAAAGGTGATACAGGTATGACCCAGGATTTTTATAACGAACAAGAGGGTGGTCAAGAAAAAAAAGACCAGGCGCCACTTGATGACCAACATCTAACGGCTGACGAGTTGCTCGCCAAGTTAGAGCAAAACCTTCGCCCTAAAACCAAGCAAGAAAAAATTGTCGCTTTTTGGCCAAAACGGTCGCAGCGACGAAAACAGAATTTGAATAATGGCGATTCGAAAGGTGATCCAAAACCATTGTCTGAATCCGAAATCAAAGTAGAACAACCAGCAGTAACAACTAAAAAATCAGCCTTCTTTCAGCGCCGGTCAAAGCAGTCGGCCAACCAAAAAGATGGCAATGATGGTCAGCCAGTTGATGACGTAACAGCTTTGGCAGACCAAACAGTGGCTTCGTTGGGACGGTCTGCCAGTGATGAGCAGGCTCTTGACCAAAGTCAGGGTGGCGGAAATAGTGCCTTGGTCCGCGGGTCCTTTTGGTTATCCTTGGGAAACATTGTTTCTCGTCTCTTAGGAGCAGTTTATATCCTGCCGTGGTTGGCCATGCTTGGTAAGGCAGCCAACCAGGGAAATGCCCTCTTTTCGCAAGGGTATAACATCTACGCCATTTTACTCTCGATTGCGACCTTTGGTTTCCCATCAGCCATTTCCAAGGTAATGGCCCAACTGATTGCTAAAAAGGATCAGAATGGTTTATGGGCCCTTACCAAACGATCACTACAAATTGGAGTAGTGCTTGGGATTATCTTTTCGACCTTGTTGTACGTTGCAGCGCCGCTCCTATCGAACGGCAATGCCCAGGTCGTCCCAGTTCTGCATTCTTTGGCACCGGCTGTCTTGGTCTTCCCAGTGATGTCGATGGTTCGTGGAATCTTCCAGGGACACCAATTGATGCACATTTCAGCCTTGTCTGATATTTGGGAACAGGTTGGTCGTGTGATTTACTTGTTGTTAGCCACTTGGATTGTCTTAAGCCATGACAGCAGTAATTGGACTGGGGCCGTTGTCCAGTCAACATTTGCCGCCTTTATCGGGGCGCTCTTCTCATTGGCCGTCTTGGGCTATGGCTGGGTGCGCTATGCGCGGTTGATTCACCCAGTTGCCGGGGTGCCGGACGAGCAAGCCGCTTTGGCACAAATGAGTGCTGCGAACCAGCAAGTAGTCGCTGAAAATCAAACAGCTACTGACCAACCTTTGCACCGTCGTCATCAACAAGATGACAGTCAAGGACAAAAGAATCAGCCAACCGGGTCAAAAGCACTATCGATGGTCATCAATATTTTGAAGGAATCATGGCCCTTTGTCGTTATTGGTTCGTCAACGAATTTGTTCTTGTTCGTTGACCAGTATACTTTCTTCCCATTGATGAAGGCCTTTTTCCATACCAGCCTTAGTCAGTTACAGATTGACTTTGCCTTGTTCTCGGCCAATCCAAATAAATTGGTGATGATTGTCATTTCTTTCGCCACAAGTATTGCGGCAACGGCCTTGCCAATCTTGGCAGCCAAGAAGGCGGCTAAGCAAATGGGGGCCTTGAAGGAACAGTTAATTGCCGTCTTGCGATTGACCTCCTTAGTCTTGGTGCCATCTGCGCTTGGTATGTACGCTGTTTCAGATCCTTTGTACCGATTCTTCTATCCAATTGATCAAACGGTCCAAGCCGGGATTTACTTGCTCCAATTCTCAGCTGTTTTGACGATTATTATGTCCTTCTTTATGTTGTTGGCCTTTGTCTTACAGGCCTTGTCACACGGTAAAGAAGTGATGCGGGCCTTTGGTTATGGCTTGTTAATTAAGATTGTGATTCAGGCACCATTGATTTACCTCTTCCAGGGGATGGGGGCTTTGATTGCTACCGCCCTTGGTTTAGGTTGGTCGCTATATCTGATGATGAAGTATCTGAAGGAGCATTACCAAGTTTCGATGAGAACCATCCAGGATACCTTGCTAAAGACCTACCTATCAGCAGCCGTAATGGCCATCGTTGCCTTTTTGTTAACTTGGGTCTCAAAGACTTTCTTGCTGACGACGGCAACAAAGGTTGGTGCCGGCTTAGCAACTGCTTTAGGGGTGATTGGTGGACTTGTCGTTTTGCTGGTCTTATATCGCCGTTTTGGCCTGTTAAATCAGGTTCTAGACCGTGGCCACGAGCCAGAAAAAATTAAATAATGATTGAATTCTTAGCCAGACAAATGTCTGGCTTTTTTGTATCAAGAATCAATCTATCGTGGTTTTTGTTTTCTTTTCTTTTGTTTGGGAAATGTTGGCTACCAGGCTGAAGATACAGGCTTTCTATGATATTATGAGAGACAGTGATAAATTCTTTTTTGAAAGAGAGGCTCGCCATGCAAGCTTTAACAAAATCTTGGCGTAAGGCCGCGCTGACAAGCGCTGTTTTCGTAATATCCGTTGGACTACAGGTTTTTGGATTGAATTATTTCTTAATCCCCAATAGTATTTTTTCTGTTGGAATTAATGGAATTTCGCAATTGCTTTCCCTGTTGGTCTTTGATGCTTGGCATTTACGGATTCCAACCGGACTGTTCTTTCTGATTTTCAATATTCCAATTGGAATTATGGGTTGGAAATTAATTGGTGGTAAGTTTACCATTCTATCCTTTATCAACGCGATGGTGGTAGCATTGGCTTTGATTTTCGTGCCAGTCCATCCTTTCACGACTCAGCCATTGCTGGCCTCACTCTTTGGTGGTCTGCTGGTTGGTTCTTCTGTTGGAATTGCTCTGCGCTATGGTTTTTCAACGGGTGGCTTTGATATTATTTCGATGGTTGTTCAAAAGCGAACTGGAAAATCAATTGGTGCCTTTAATAACGCAGTTAACTTTGTGATTGTGTTGATTGCTGGTTCCTTTATTGGTTGGCAAAATGCTTTGTACACTTTGATTGGGATTTACGCAACCGGACGGGTAATCGATGCCATTTATACTGGTTACCAAAAGCTCACGGCTTTGATTGTGACGAGTCGGGGACCGGAAGTCATCGATGCTTTGCACCGTGACTTGATTCGTGGCATTACCATTTTGCCATCAGAAGGGGCTTATACGAAGCGGGAGTCAACAACGTTGATGATGGTGCTATCCCGTTTTGAACTGTTTGAAATGCAGGAAACGGTTCGCCAGGTCGACCCAAAGGCCTTTATTAACTTCTTGTCAACGGTTTCCGTTGCGGGCGAGTTTTGGGATGCCGACCGGCAATTACAAATGAAGAAGTCAATGGGGCCAAAAGCGGTCACGATTGACGCCCAATTGGAGGCTGAACAACAGTTGGCTGACCAGTTGGATCAACTAAAAGATGAGGATTAAATTCTCATCTTTTTATAATTTAATGTTCGGGAATTTTTATTGCTAAATGAGAAAAAACCGAGTACAATTATCAATAATAATTTAAGAGAAATTTACAGATATATCGCTGGAAAATGGCCAGCAGTCTCTACCGCGCCCCAAAAGTCGTGACTATCCGTGAATGCGAATCAAAGGTTTTTTGACGGAGCATTTTGCGGAGCTGTGGTAGCTGCAAAGTGCTCTTTTTTGGTCTATATTGTAAGCAGGATGGTGAGGAGAATCATGGCAGAATTTAAGATTAAAAATAAGTTCGTCCCAATGGGTTTGACCTTTGACGATATGAAAATGGTCGCCCCAAGAAAAGACGAAATTTCAGTTGATGCCGTTTCTTTGGAAACGGAATTGACGCCTACGCTCAAGCTGAAGATTCCTTTGCTATCAGCCGCAATGGATACTGTCACAGAAGCGAATTTTGCCATTACCCTGGCACAGTTTGGTGGCTTGGGCGTTGTTCATAAGAATATGACGATTGCTGACCAAGCAGGTGAAATCAAGAAGGTGAAGGAACACCAAGTTGATTTGAATCAATTCCCTAACGCAGCTTTGGATGCCAAGGGTCGCTTGATTGTTGCCGGTGCCGTTGGGGTAACCAATGACACGGTTGACCGTGCTGGTGCGATGGTTGATGCCGGTGCCGATGCCATCATCTTAGACTCTGCTCACGGTCAATCAGAAGGTGTTTTGCGTAAGGTTCGCGAAGTCAAGGATGCTTTCCCTGACGTCAACATCATTGCTGGTAACATTGCTACTGAAGGCGCTGCTTCTGATTTGTACGATGCTGGTGCTGATGTCGTCAAGGTTGGTATTGGACCTGGATCTATCTGTACAACACGTGTTGTTGCCGGAATCGGTGTACCACAGTTGTCTGCTATTCGTGACGCTGCTAAGGAAGCTAAGCGTCGTGGCAAGGCAATCATTGCTGATGGTGGTGCTAAGACGCCTGATGACATCATGAAGGCAATCGCCATGGGTGGCAACGCCGTGATGCTCGGTTCAATGTTCTCAGGCACAAAGGAAACTCCTGGGGAAGTCTTTGAAGATAACGGCCAGAAGTTTAAGTTCTACCGTGGCATGGGCTCCATTGCTGCCATGGAAAATGGTTCAAAGGACCGCTACTTCCAAGGTGAAGTTAACGAAGCCAAGAAGATGGTGCCAGAAGGAATTGAAGCACGAGTTGCCTACAAGGGCACTTTGGCTGATATTTTGATGCCAATCTTGGACCACTTGCGCAAGGAAATGGCCGAAATGGGCGTGCACAATGTGCAAGAAGCCATTGACCAAGCCGAAAACGTTGAGAAGACCACTGACGTCTTTGACTACCAGGCTTCTTTGTAATTTTTACGAACACAAACTTTTGATCGGGAGAAATTATGACTGACATGAATACACGACACGGCTTGGGTTACGACGAAACCCTTTTGGTCCCAGCAGCTTCAAATGTTTTGCCACACTTGGTCGACTTGAAGACGCATTTGGGCGCATTGGCTATGAATAACCCGTTGGCAGCTGCAGCAATTAATCCAGCTGCTGATCAACAAGAAGTCGTTTTGGCTGTGGCTCAATCTGGTGGATTGGGTTTGGTTGCTGCTAGTGAAGCTGTTGCAGATCAAGTAGCTGCCGTTGAAGCTGTGCGTGCCGCAACTGTTGATTTGGACAAGAACCCACAGACTTTGGTAACTGAAGATGGTCACGTGGCCGTTGGTGCTGAAATCTGGTTGGCCGCTGACGTGAAGGAACGTGCATTAGCATTGGTTGGCGCTGGTGTTTCTGCTTTGTTCCTCTACTTAAATGATGATTTGACGGCTGATATTGCCGCTGAAATCAAGGATTTGAAGGCAGCATTGGGCCAGGTTACTTTGGCCGTTGGAACTATTGAAGATCCTGCAGTTGCTAAGGAACTCTTCGACTTGGGTGTCGATGCCGTAATCGCTGGCCGTTCAGTTCATTCTGACTGGCCTGATGACATCCACTACCCATTCTTGACGACTGTGATGGGCATTGCTGAAGTGGCAGACCCATTGGATAAGACGGTTATCGCTCAGGGCGGTATCCATTATTCCGGTGATGTTGTTAAGGCCTTGGCTGGTGGTGCTGATTTGGTCATGGTCTCTGATTACCTTGCCAAAGAAGACGTTGCTGAAGACGCTGTTTTCCAAATTGATGGTGGTTTACGGGCCGGAATGGGGTATACTGGTTCACATACGGTTGCTGATTTAAAAGAGTCCGCACAATTCGTTCAAATCACGGATAACGGCTTGAAGGAATCACATCCTCATGATGTGGAAATCACTAAAAAAGCGCCAAATTACGTTGAACAGGAAAGAGACTAAGCCATGACCACAGGTAATGACAAAATCTTAGTATTGGACTACGGGTCCCAATACAACCAATTGATTACGCGACGCGTTCGAGAACTCGGCGTTTTCTCTGAATTGAAGTCATCGAAGATGACGATTGATGAAATTAAGGAATACAACCCTAAGGCAATTATCCTTTCGGGTGGTCCAAAATCAGTTTATGATGACGATGCTTATCCAATTGACCCTGAAGTATTCAAGTTGGGGATTCCCGTCTTGGGTGTTTGTTACGGGATGCAATTGATGGCCCAACATTTGGGTGGTAAAGTCGAAGCAAACCCAGGTAATGGGGAATTTGGTCAGACTGTTATCAAGCAGACTGCTCCTTCAAAGCTCTTTGCTGGTACACCAGAAGAGCAAGTTGTCTTGATGTCACACTCAGACAACGTCACAAAGTTGCCTGACAACTTTGTTGTGGCTGCTGGTTCTGAAAAGACGCCAATTGCAGCGATTGCTAATGATGATGACCGTCTGTACGGTGTTCAATTCCACTCCGAAACAACGTTGTCTGAACACGGTAAGGAAATCATTAAAAACTTTGTCATCAACATTGCTGGAGCAGATGCTTCTTGGACAATGGCTGGTTTCATTGATGAACAAATCGAAAAGATTCGCGCCGAAGTTGGTGACAAGAAGGTCTTGCTTGGTTTGTCTGGTGGGGTTGACTCATCTGTTGTTGGTGTCTTGTTGCAAAAAGCCATTGGCGACCAATTGACTTGTATCTTTGTTGACCATGGCTTGTTGCGTAAGAACGAAGCACAACAAGTGATGGACATGTTGGGTGGCAAGTTTGGCTTGAACATCATCAAGGTTGATGCACAGGATCGTTTCTTGTCAAAGCTTGCTGGTGTTACTGACCCAGAACAAAAGCGTAAGATTATCGGTAACGAATTTATCGAAGTCTTCAACGATGAAGCTATTAAGTTGAAGGATGTTGACTTCTTGGCCCAGGGAACGTTGTACACGGATGTGATTGAATCTGGTACAGATACAGCCCAAACAATCAAGTCACACCACAACGTTGGTGGTTTGCCTGAAGAAATGAACTTTACTTTGATCGAACCTTTGAACAAGTTGTTCAAGGATGAAGTTCGTGCCTTGGGTGAAGAGTTGCAAATGGACCACGAGTTGGTCTGGCGTCAACCATTCCCAGGACCAGGTCTTGGTATTCGAATCATGGGTGAAATCACTGAGGACCGGTTGGAAACTGTCCGTGAATCCGACTTTATCTTGCGCGATGAAATCGCCAAGGCTGGTTTGGAAGGTGATGTTTGGCAGTACTTCACTGTCTTGACAAACAACAAGTCTGTTGGTGTCATGGGTGATTACCGTACGTATGAATACACGATTGCCGTTCGTGCCATCACTTCTGTTGATGGTATGACAGCGGACTTTGCCCGCTTGCCATGGGATGTGTTGCAAAAGGTTTCTTCACGAATCGTCAACGAAGTGGATCACATCAACCGCGTCGTGTACGACATTACCGCTAAGCCACCTGCAACGGTTGAATGGGAATAAAACTTATATGCAAATTGAAACCGGAATGTTGATTTAACGGCATTCTTGGAAAGATAGAATTGATATTATTGGCGGGGAATGTGTTCTCTGCTAAATCCCCGCCAAGTTTGGGCCGATAAGGACCGAACTTGGCGGGGATTTTCGTTGAATTGTCATTAACGACCAGGCAATCCGGTGTCCTGAGACAAGAATTAGGATGTTAAGTGTTCTGTAAAGGCATAGAGCGTGACAGCCTCGAATATTTGTTGAATGGAAGGTTATGTAAATGTGAATATTCACTGACTAAATCGAGTAAAATGAATCTAATAAGAAACCACTGGAGGATAAGCTGATGCCAGCCAAAAGCAATGAACTGAAAATTTAAGATAAGCTCTGGGAAGCCTGTGACAAGTTGCGCGGGTCGATGGATCAGTCTACTTGTTGTACTAGGACTGATTTTTCTGAAGTATGTGTCCAATACATCCGAAGAATGACACGCTGAACTTGAGGCGACCGAGTATTCAGAGGATGCGGAAGACCGTGATTTTTACGATGTCGAAAATATTTTCTAGCTACCTGAAAATGCACGTTGGTCTATAATTGTGGAGACCACCAAAATACCAGATGTCGGCACCATCATTGATGCTGCTATGACTTCTATTGAAAGCGAGAGTGACAGTATCAAAGGTGTCCTGTCAAAGAACTATGCGCCTGACAATCTATCTAAGGAACGACTCTGCTCAAAGGACAAGCTGGGTGCAGCGTGAGTTGGCTCGGGGAAGCATGCGAAATGTTGTTAAGAGATTGTTGCGCAAATATGGGTATCCGCTTGATTTTGCCAAATTCGCCGTGGAAACTGTAGTGGAGTAAGCTGAAAAGATGGCATTCGGCGCAAGTGTGGGTCATAATTAGCCGGTTGTTTGTGGTAGAGTAATCTTTATGGTGAAAAGGAGAAGAACTATTCGAATGCTTAAAATTGATAAAGCTATTTTAGATACAAATAGTGTAATATGTGATAACATTTCTCAACTAGGTGTGGCTGATAGGGGCCTCTTAAGCCAGAATATACTTGGTCAGATTCGTAATTTTGTAGAATATGTTGCAATTAAAGTATGTTCTAACGGTGGTGATGTTGATCCTAATGACTATAATTTGAATGTGGAGTCCTTAAAAAAAGTGCAGCGCAGGGGCGATTTACAGTTTCTTTATAGGTTCCACAAAATGCTACAAAAGTCCGTGTCGCATTATACCCTTAACAAGGATGGGTCAGAACGTCTTATGCTCAAATACTATGAGCATCTGCTAAAAATTAAATTGTACTTGAAAAAATATTTCAATTTGGAGGTACTTGAGAATATTAGTGATTTTCCTATAGATACGGACGCCGAGCTTTCGAATTATTTTGAGAAAATTGCTGAGAAAATTGAAAATCCAAGTACAGATAGTTATCCAGTAACTTATAACGATCGGTATTATGTGAGAAAAGTAAAGCCCTTTTTCGTGAATCAAGAAATCTACTACGAAATCACGTTTACTGCTGCAAATTCCAATGCAAGTAAATTTGATAGAGTGATTGCGTTTACAAAGCAAGAAATTGTCGATAACTATGCTGTGAAATTTTCATTACACAATGACACAATTCGTATCTTAGATAAGAATATGTCAATTCTCGTAATCGATGGATATGAGGTGTCTATTCGACCGTGCGAGTGGGGGATAATCTATCTGAAATTTTTGGACCAAGAGTGAGGCACAGTACTAACTCCAAAGAGTACAAAGAGTTGATGAGGTACCTTTCAAGTGTCAAGATGTCCTTAACCGAATTGGTGAGCAGTGATCAGACCTACTATGATTTTATAAAACAGCAAATTACAGATGGTGTTCAATCGGTCAGTATTTATGAAATGCTTGATCAGTGTCGAAATATTATAATCGGTAATAGACAAGGCGCCAATGTATTAAGATATTTGCTTCAGAAAATGAATAACCGTGTTATCAGGTGGCAGTATTCAAATGAAAAATGCGATCGTCTATCGAATCTTTACTTGAATTATGGCTGTATCCCATTTGATGATATGCCTTATTGCACATCTCTTCGAAGACACAATCCAAAAATATATGATTTGTTTGAATCTATTCCCGTTTCCGGGCATGAGCACGAATTGCTTGCTAGGTATATTAAAAATAATACAGAGGTAGAGGAGCAGCTTTTTACACCCAAAGACAAGATTGATGGTTTTGAAAATATTGATAGTTTAATTAAGAAATATAATGACTCTCTGTATCACAAGCATACTGACCGTAAAATTGAAGAATATAAATCCCATCTCTATATCAAGAGTCATGTTGACGATACCACGGAGATTATCAAAACACTAAAGCAGTTGGCGGCCTCTGGCATAGCTCAATATACAGGATCGGTTGATTCGTGGATATCAAGAGAAGCGTATACGATTGATGACCAGAGCAAGCAAAAGGCTCTTCGGCAGATGTTTTCCAAATCCCATGTTGCATTGATATATGGCTCTGCTGGCACTGGTAAATCTACGCTAATTAAGCATATTTCTAATTTTTGGGCCAACAAAACGAAGATATACTTAGCCAACACGCATCCAGCTGTAGATAATATGCGAAGGAAGGTCACGGCTGGAAATAGTGAGTACCATACGATTGCAAAGTTTCTTTCGAGTCGAAATGTTCGTTTGGACTGCGACATCCTCTTTATTGATGAGTGTAGTACCGTCAGCAATGAAGATATGCGAAAAGTTTTAGAGAAAGCTGACTTTAAACTGCTTGTACTTGTTGGTGACATCTATCAAATTGAGTCGGTCTATTTCGGAAACTGGTTTAGTATTGCAAAAGAATTTGTACCCAAAACGTCGATATTTGAATTAACTCATCCATATCGTACGAATGACAAAAATTTGCTGACCGTTTGGGATCGAGTCCGCAAACTTGATGATGCAATTCTAGAACCGCTAGTCAAGAATGGATATGTTTCGAGGTTGGACGAATCTATCTTTGAGCATAGCGAAGATGATGAAATTATTCTGTGTCTGAATTACGATGGACTTTACGGAATCAACAATATCAACCGATTTTTGCAAAATAGTAATCCTTCTAAGCGTATTGTTTGGGGAATAAATACTTATAAAGTGGGCGATCCGATTTTATTTAATGAATCGAACATTTTTTCCCCGTTAATTCACAATAACTCAAAGGGAAGAATTGTTGGCATTCGACCAGAACAGCAAAAAATATGGTTTGAAATCGAACTCGAGGAATCATTGAATGAATTTGAGGCCAGTGGGTATGATTTTGAACTTATTGGAGAATCGGCATTGGGAAAATCTATTATTTCGTTTGGCGTGAATAAATATCGGAGTACCGACGAGGATGATCAAGATAACGATTCTACTATTATTCCATTTCAAATCGCATATGCAGTCTCCATTCATAAAGCGCAAGGGTTGGAATACGAGTCGGTAAAGATTGTAATTACGAAGGAGACAGAAGAGAGAATTACACAAAATATTCTCTATACGGCTATTACCCGAGCTCAGAAAAAATTAAAAATTTACTGGAGTCCCGAAACCGAACACTCTGTGCTTGAAAAACTTACAGTTAAAAATTTTGCAAAGGATGCAAGATTGTTATCTAAACTTTCTTCGCTACCAATGATGAAATAAGGCGCGCCGGGGGCTTTTAACTTCGTATTGGATTCGTTCTTTGTGCAACTTTGTCGCCTGATAATTGTTATATGTTATTACAAAGCTCATCTCGTGACCTCCTTCGTCATTGAATGATACGGGCGTTTTTTATGAACGAACCCGAAATCTGAACTGGCTTTTGTAGTTAATATAAAAATATGTTGATAGACGGCTGAAAAAATGGCTATCTAAGAAACAAATAAACAGTATAAGATATTGTTAACTCAGGAACAGCAAAGGCAAGAGCGAGAACGCAATCAAAAACAGTGTGACAATGTAAAATTAGTTATTAATAATCTGAAGTCTTGTTTATTTCGTGCCCTAGATATTTTGATAGCATATATTGATATTTAAGTTTGTTGATTGTACACTAAAATTATGGAAAATCCTAAGTTTGAGTTCTATACGCGGCCAAATGGACACAATGAATTTAAAGAATTCTTAGACAATTTAAAGACGGTGGAAAAGCAAAAATTGGTTTCCGTAATTGCCAAGACACAAAAGTTTGGGTTGCAGGTCGCAGCACGCCAAATGTGGATTAAAAAAATTTCGGATGGTATCTTTGAGCTACGGACGACAGGATCCAATATTCAGCGTGGTTTGTACTTTCATGCTGATGGTTCGCATCATGTGATTACGCACGGATTTACGAAGAAGACCCAGAAGACACCTGTTTCTGAGCTTAATCACGCCAAAGAGCTTAGAAAAGAATACTATGAGAATCTGGGAGGTAACTAACTATGGCAAAGAACATTTCTTTTGACGATTATCTCGCAGAACAACTTAAAGACCCTGAATTCAAGGCAGGCTTTGACGCTGAATCTGCCAAACTTGAGAGTGCAGTGGCGTTGATGAACGAACGTGAACGGGCTGGCTTGACTCAACGGGAACTAGCAGAGCGTGCAGATGTACCACAATCAACGATTGCGAGAATTGAACATGGTCAGAATACTAGCTTTGATACTATGAGCAAAATCGCTTCTGCGCTTGGTAAGAAACTTAAAGTGGAATTTATGTAAGTTTATTCATGATATGAACAGCAGATGTCAGTGCTGACTTTAATGTGTATTTTGAAAATTTTGACATGTTATTAACCAAGCTTTAGAGTTGATGGTTTTCAATATTTTCTTATTTGCCTTGCTATGTCCCATAAACTAAAAACAAAAAGACGAACCATGCTTCACAACCGGTCATGCTGACCAGGTTAGTGTTGACGGGTTCGTCTTTTTTATTCGGAAAATGGCTATTATTAGGATGACTTCGTATTAAGCCATTCAAAGAGGTAAATTAATGATGCGTTCTTATTTTGTACCTGGTTAATCGTTACTGGAAAAGGTGCCAGAGTGTAGTTATTCGTTTGAACCAAATCAATTAACTGAGGAACTAGTCCCTGATTTTGAATGACAATCTGGTAAGAACCTGCGGGAAGGGGCTGGTTTAGGATAAATTCATCGGCCTTTTCTGTTAGGGCCCAGACTTGCCCACTTTGAAGGTTCTGGAGTGTGACAGTCATGGTTGACTTGGCTTGGATTTGAACTAAGAAAGTATTAGCGGGTTTGGCCAAATTAACTTGTTGCTCAAGCGTTGTGCCGGGGTTAATGGTTGTTGGTTGAGCGTGGTATTGAACGGACAGCTGACTCCGTTGTGCGGCCACAACAATGGTGGATAGCGAGTAGGACTGAAGGAAAACGGCATAGATGGCAATGGTTGCCGAAATGAGAAAGGCCACACGAGGCCAGTGTTTTTGTCTTTTAACCTTAGTAACCTTTTGTCGACGGACGACAGGGGCTGGTAAAGCGACTAGAAGGACGAAAAGAGCTGGTAGGATACTTTGCCCATAACGTGATTCTGCTTCCCAAAAAATCACATGGAAGGCTAGGTATCCCAAGGCGGTTAAAACAGCTAGCAGAGCTAGTTGGTCTTTTTGACGATGAAAGCGTGGTCGCCAGCAAAGTAGGCGGAGGCTAACCGTGAAAAAGAGAATGATCGAAGCGACAACGTAGCCGATTTTAATGGCTTTTTGATAAAAGGCAATATGGTCTTGATACCATTTTGGAGCCGATTCAAAGCCACCGTTATACCAGTCTTGGACGGCGCTGACGTCTAACAAAATTGTTAATTTTTTCAGCCAGAGTTCACTGAGACCCAATGGACCGAGCGTTTGAATTCGATGAACAATTTGTTGACTATCATATTGTCGGCGGGCAGAGGAGTCACCCAGGCTGATATCTTTTTCGACGTCTTGGTCATCGTACATGCCATCCCCACTTTTATTGAGGCCCATTAAGATCCAATGACTAGCAGGAAAGGCTTCGGCACTATGTGGCTGATAGGAGCTGGCATGGTCAATTAAGAGGGTGCCTGGCATCGCTAGGGCCATCCCCAAGCTGAGACAAATAATTGGGAGCAACAATTGCTTTTTTGTTCGTTCTTTCTTGATGGCTAAAATCAGTAGTGTTAAGAATCCAGCAGGTAACAGGACAATCATATTCGGTTTCATCAGCATGCCCAGCAGTGCTGTGGCAGTGAGACCCAGGCTGATTTTAACCTTGGCCCTGGTAGTGTTAGCTTTTGGCCAGCGCCACAAAAGTCGGAAAATAACCAGGACGGCCAACATGGCTGGCAAATCAGAATAAAAAACCTGGAGGTAATAAGTGTAGGCAAAGGGTGTTGCGGTCAGAAAGGCTAGAAGGCCTAAAAAGGTGCTCTGAGGACTCTTTAGGTCAGCACAGGTCTTCAAGACTAAAACGATAAAGGTGTCAAGTAGGCCCAGCGTTAGCAAGTGAATCGTGATGTTGTTGGACAGATGGACGAGCTGGCCCAGCGCAAAGAATTTGGACAGGATGTAGGTAATCGGAACGTTGTTGGGGTAGCGCCAGAAATAGGTACTTTGCCAGACGTGGTCACCGGCAGCCAGTTGATCGGCTTGGGAGAGGACTCGGTAAGGGTCGTGGTAGACGGACACCGGTAGAAAAATCAGAATCAGCACCTGGCCGATAACCATTAACGTGAGGGCTAGGTAGGTGATAGTTCTGATTTGGCGGATGCTCAAGCGGTTGAAAAAAGGCCGCAGATAATAGCTTGCTATCAGGAGCAAGACGGTGGTGCTGACAATGGCGAGTGAGGTTTGTGAACTAAAGCTGCCGGTGCTACCAATAATGAGGCAGAGGGTAAGTAGGACAGCCAAAAGGGAATAGGGCCTGTGGCTTTTGGATGTGATTGACATGGTGCTGGGGAACCTTTCATTCTGACTAAGTTGAGATCGATCAGTTATTTGTTTATGTATGGGCAGCGTCTCGCTTGAATTATAAAAAAATGCGAAGGACGCTGACAGCGGTACTGTGGTTCATCGATAAAAAATCAGGAAGTGTACTGTTTTCGTTTAGACTAGTTTTTACTTGGTAAAGTACGCGCTTGCCGTCGGGTTAAAAAGGCAGTCGCAGCTTGATGCAGGAGGTCGCGATAACCTTCTAGTCGCAACCACAATCCAGTTGCTAGGAGCAGGCTAGCGAGAACGTCTGATGGGTAGTGGTCACGCAGGTAAAAACGTGAAAAAGCCACTAAAATAATCCAAGTGCAGGCAGGGATAATCACGTAGTAGCGACTGTCCACTGGAATCTTTGGCAAAACGACCATCAGCAGGCAAATGACGAAAATTGTCGTATAAAAGGTGTGGCCACTTGGAAAGCTAAAACCGGTATCAGCAATGATTTGATGGCTGGGCCTAGGCCTAGCAATAGTCACCTTGATGATTTCAGTCAGTGCGGAACCGCCGAACTGGAGTAAAATGATCCAACAAGCTAGGAAGCGGTCTTTTTTGTAGAAGACGTAGCCAGCCAGTAGGACGGTCAGTGTAATCGCCACGAGTGGGCTGCCCAGGTCGGCTACGACGGTAAAAAAAGCGGTATTCGTGGGTGTCACTAATTTGGCCGTGCTTTGGCTAATCGTTGAATCGAAAGTCGTAATGGCTGGTGAATTGGTCAAGACGCCGAGAGCTAGAATGGCGAAAGCTAGAATAAGGGCGAAACTTAAGAGTGTTTTTTGTTTATTTTTCATCGTATTTCCTCCGAAACGTATACCAAATAGTTTAGTTGGCATATGCAACTTGAACTACTTATGAAAAATAAGGCCAAGCTTAATTTTTTTCAGAATGGGACAGGCGGGCTGGACGGTAAACAGTCTGTGAAATGGGGCGATGGCTGGTTTGATGGTGACAGTAAGCAATCGTAACATGACGTGAAATCGATTAAATTCCAAATTAGACCAAGGAAGGTCAACCTTTTATTGGACTAAAAAAGCCACCCAAAGGGGTGGCAAAGGAATGCTACCAATGTGAATCAATGATTACGAATGGCCGCTTTGGTGGGTAGTATCAATAGCACTCGGCAACAGAAGGGTGAAGATTGTTCCACCAGTCGGATTATCGGCTACGGACAAATGCCCGTGAATCAGGTCAACGAACTGCTTGGTAATGGCCAGGCCAAGGCCGGTTCCGGGGATGGAGCCACGGACATCGTCACTGCGATAAAAATGCTCAAAAATATGTGCCTTATCGGCCTCTGGAATACCCAAGCCCTGATCCATCACCGTGAGAGCCACAGAACCATTTTCCTTGTTCGAAAGCGTAACGACAATTGGGTCTGAGGGTTTTGAATACTTGCTAGCATTTTGAATCAAATTGTGCAGAATCTGCTCGAGGGCCTCCAAGTTGGTCTGCGCCATCAAGTTGGGTTCTAGCTGTAAAATCAGTTTTTGAGGAATTGTTTTTTCTAATGGTTGCATGATTTCGCTGACAGCCGTAGTGACATTCATCCTCGTTAATGCCAATGACAGCGTTTCAACGCGCAGAATGGCCAGAAGGTCTTCGATAATTTGCTGCATTGCCCGTGATTCTTTGGTGATGTAGGTCACTGATTTTTCAATAATTTCTGGGTGGTCAGCACCATGGCGGTCGATTAATTGTGCATGACTCTTGATGGTGGCAATCGGCGTGCGCAGTTCGTGAGCAGCGTTCATGACAAAGAGCTTCTGCTGGTCTTGTCGTTGGTTGAGGAGAGCGAGCAGGTGGTTGAAGTCTTGTGCAAGTTCCGTGACCTCGGTTGGCTGACTGGGAACAGGAAGTTGAATTAGACCAGATTGCTCTGCTTGATGGACCACTTGGGTGCTAGTTGACAGGTCGGTGAGCGGGTCCGTTAATCTGGCGGTTAACCGACGAATGTAGATGGGGGCGAGAACCAGAGTGACAGAGAGCAAAATAGCTGAGACTTCAATCACACGCATTAAGATGGAGAGTTGTGGACCGATATTTTGCCATAGGGTGTAGTAAATGCCATTGGAAGAAACAAAGCGTCGGTAGAGGAAGCCAAAGCCTGGCCGATAATACAAGTTATTGATAAAGGGCACTTTAATCATCTTCTTTTGTAAGAGATCATCGGCTCGCGGTGAGAAGTAATATCTGGCTTCGGCATCTTGGCGCAGGTTATGGACGTAAATATAGCTATGGTTAATGTCCACGGTACTGTTTTTTCGCCAATCATCCCAATCATGGTCGCTATCAATCTCATTTTTCTTAAGACTGGCGGTAATCTGCCAGGTTGAGAGCTTCACGTCGTTTAGAAGCTTATGGCCTACGCCAAAAATCATCATCAGGCTAAAAGAAATGGTGATGACGATAATCATTTTGATTTGGCTGCGGAGCATGATGCTGGCGCTGGATTGTTTATTTTTCTTTGGTCTTTTAGTTTTGATCAATGGTGGGGTACCTTCATTGGTTGCCGCAGATATACTGGAAAATCAGCTATTGGGCGCCTTGGGCTATGCTATGGGTGCAGCCGAATCATCTGTTGGGAGACGTGGCGCTATGAGTACGGGCAAATCAGTTTTCGGCATCGTCGGCTTGCTGTACTAACAAATCAACTGTCGGCACCGCTGGCTATTGCTGTGCTAACAAAACAACTGTCGGCACCGCCGGCTATTGCTGTGCTAACAAATCAGTTGCCGGCATCGCCAGCTATTGCTGTGCCGATTAATCAGCCATGAGAAACGTTGGCCGAAAGCATATAGCCCATACCACGAATGGTATGGATCAGCTTTGGCTGGTCTTCATTCTGGTCAAGCTTATTGCGGAGGTTTTTAATGTAGACATCAAGAATATTTGGTTGGCCCTCAAAGTCAACGCCCCAGACAGTGTCTAAGAGGTAATCGCGGGTGCAGGGCTCATTTTCATGGTTCATCAGCACAACCAAAAGGTCGAACTCCCTTTGGGTGAGGGGGATGATAATGCCGTTTTCCGAAACTCTTTTTTTCTTAATATCGACAATTAAATCAGCAACCCGCAATTCCTGATTTTCCTCAAGAGGTCGTTGGCCGTGACGTTTGGCGATTTCAATGCGCGCCAGGAGTTCTTCTGTTTCAAAGGGTTTCGTGATATAGTCATCGGCACCGTTGGTCAGGCCGGCCAACTTATCACCAATGTAGTCCCTGGCCGTCAGCATAATAATCTGGACATCGCTTTCCTTGCGGATTTTGCGTAAAACGCTAAAGCCATCCAGGCGTGGGAGCATCCAATCTAAGATGATTACGTCAAATTGATCTGGTTGGTCATTAAAAATTTCCAGGGCTTCCAGGCCATCGTGAGCCTGGGTCACTTGGATGCCTTCTAGCTGAAATTCGGTGGAGAGGGAATCGGCCAAGCCTTCCTCATCCTCGACAAGTAGTAATCTGGTCTCCATTTGTCTCTTTCCTTCATAAAATGGGTTTTGATTTTAGTTCTAGGATACCGCGACTTGGTTCTTTTCGATACTAATCTTAACTAATTGCTTTCTGAAATTTTTTCAGAAAAGAAATGCTGGTTATGAACTAAAATCGGACAAAAGGCCTACAGGAGTGTGGTAAGATGAGCGTAACAGATGAGGAAGGGTTAACTAATTCTGATTTGGCCCTAAGGAGAGTTGGATGAAGCAATTTTTACTTGTTTTGAACAAAAGGCGAGGAGTTGTCACGGTCGTGGTTGGACTATTGGCAGTCTTGCTGGCTGGACTGGCCTACCAAAAGATTACGTACCAACAAACCCACCTATCGGGGAGTTACCGGGATATGAATGCGCAGGTGACGATTACCTTTAAGGGCGATCAGGCGACGATTTATTCAGACGGTCAAAAGACGATGACCATTAAGTACCGGCTCAAGGATAACAAACTGACCCTTGAAGGAAGCGACGGTGTGACATCAAAGGCTACGGTTACCAAGAACCACCGGACCTTCATTAGTGATGTAACAGGCGCAACCTACCAAAAGCAAAGTTAAATTAATTCCAGCCATTAGGCTGGAATTTTTATTTTTGCATATAAAAAATCAGAACCAGCCTCGCGGCTCGTTCTGATTTATCGGACATCAAATGTTTTATTTGGGTAACCTGATTTTATAAGTTGAATGAGCAGGTATTAGACCAAAGGTACGTCTTGCACCCAACCTTCAGGACCTTCTTGGTCGCCATATTGGATACCAATCAAGCGGTCATAGAGAGCTTGGGTCTTTGGACCAACTTCAGTTTCTGAGAAGAAGACATGCTTCTTGCCTTCGTGGGTAATAGAACCAACGGGCGAAATAACGGCCGCTGTTCCCATGGCTCCGGCTTCAGCAAATTGGTCCAAATCATGAATGGAAATGGCTTCTTCAACCGGGTTCATGCCCATTTCTTCGGCCAAGGCCAAGAGTGAGTATTTTGTAACGGAAGGGAGAATTGATGGTGACTTTGGTGTCTTGAACTGGCCATCCTTGGTAATTCCAAAGAAGTTGGCAGAACCGAGTTCCTCGATATACTCGTGTTCGCGTGGGTCCAAGTAGACAACATCGGAATAACCGGCCTTGTGGGCGTTGTCACCAGGCAACATGGAAGCGGCATAGTTACCACCAACCTTGGCTTGTCCTGTTCCACCGTGAGCAGCACGGTCAAATTCAGAAGTCACAAAGGCTGTTGGAGCCAAACCACCTGGATAGTAGGCGCCAACTGGCATGGCAAAGATGGTGAACAAGAAGTCGTGGCCAGGGTGGACACCGATTTCAGGTGAAGTCGAAATCAACAATGGTCGCAAGTACAAAGAACCACCAGATTCGTAAGGAGGGATGAAGTCTTGGTTGGCTTTAACAACTTCCTTCACCGCTTCAACAAACTTATCTTCTGGATATGGAGCCATCAACAAACGTTCTGCTGAGTTATGCATTCGATGGGCGTTACGGTCGGGGCGGAAGATGTTCACGCCACCATCCTTACGACGGTAGGCCTTCAAACCTTCGAAGACTTCTTGTCCATAATGCAAGGCAACGGCTGACTCGCTCAAATGGATGGTTGAATCAGTCGTCAATTCGCCTGGCTGCCACTGACCATCGTGGTATTCTGCCTTATAGCGGTAGGGCAAGTCATGATAACCAAAACCCAAGTTATTAAAGTCGAGGTCGCTTACTTTTGCTTTCGTCATAATAATTCTCCTTCTGTTATTCAATGATTAACCTTATATTAGAATAAAATGAGAAAAAGTCAAGGGATTTTATCAGATTTTCATCAATCCGCCTTATTTATGTAATATGTTAAAATAAGTGTAACTTAGAAATTCGAGGAAACACGATGGTGAATTATCCCAAGGGTGTCCATGGCGATGGGCAGCAAGTGAAAAATCAAATTCAACGCGGCAAGAAGACGCAAAAAGGCCTCCTCTTCGGGCGACGGGGGATGGCTCTTGAAAGCCTGATTAACGATGCCAACGAATACTATTTGGCCAACCATCTTGCGGTTATTTATAAGAAACCGACACCGGTGACGATTGTTAATGTTGATTATCCAGCACGATCAGCAGCTAAAATCACGGAAGCTTATTTTCAGCAACCATCAACGACTGATTATAACGGTGTTTATCAGGGCCGTTATGTTGATTTTGATGCTAAGGAAACCAAGAACAAAACTTCGTTTCCAATGAAGAATTTTCATGAACACCAAGTGCGCCACTTATCCGAGGTGGTGGCCCAAGGAGGCGTTGGTTTTGTTCTCATCAAATTTACGATTTTAGATGAAACTTACCTCTATCCAGCACCTGATTTGGTCCGCAATTGGCAGGCCCTTGATGGCCATCGGTCATTGCCATATGCTGATATTGTGGCAGCAGGCTATTTGGTCAGGCCAAGCCTGATGCCCAGTCTGGATTATTTGCAGGCGCTCGACGATTACCTGGCAGATTTGTCAGTTGGCAAACGGGCTGGTCAGCCGGTGGCTGATCAAAGAGCACAGCGGCATCAAAAAAAATCAGCTGAAAATCAGGCAAAACAAGCGCTTCCGAAAACCGTGGGCAAGTTGGTTCAGACAAATCAGTCTCAACCAGTAGATGGTAATCACCTAGTCGAACAACCACAATCTGATGGGCGGCACCCATTATGAGTCGGATTTGGATGACCGGTTATCGAACATATGAATTGGGTGTCTTTAAGGAAAAGGACCCCAAAGTTCAGGTTTTGAAGTATGCTATCAAGAAAACGATGATAGAACAGTTGGACCTAGGTCTGGAATGGGTAATTACGGGCGGTCAACTCGGAGTGGAGACCTGGGCGATTGAAGTAGCGTTGGATTTAAAAGCAGACTATCCGGATTTGCGCGTCGCGATGCTCTTGCCCTTTGGTCATTTTGGTTCGCAGTGGCAGGAGGCGAGCCAGACGCGGTTGGCTGATTTAAAACAGCAGGTTGATTTCTATGCCGATGTCCATAAGGAGGACTATCAGGGGTCGTATCAATTGCGCCAGTATCAGGACTTTGTCCTAAACCACACGGATGGAGCGGTGCTCCTGTATGATGCCGAATTTCCGGGGAAAGCCCAGTATGATTATCAAGCGATTTTAGATTTTCAGGCACAGTCTCCATACCCACTGGAAACGATTAGTATGGATGACTTACAGGAATTTGCCAACGATTACCAGGAAAATCAGCATGACCAATGAGGAGGCGAAAATCCTTAAAATAAGGGGTGGCTCTAACTGATTAACTTGCTTGAAGGCAACTTTATCTCAGTGCCGGGCGTTTCTTTTGCCTTGGTAAATAAATAATCGACAAAAAGTTGGATAAAATTTAAAAAATTAACGTTTGTTTAATCTGAAACAATTACAGTAGTATTACTAGCGTGACTGTAAAACTTGCTACTGCCAGGTTTTCCTGGTATTATTAGCCTAGTTCAATTAGAATTTAAAGGAGTGTTTCTTGTGGCTCAAGTAAAGTATACTCAAAAAGATATTTACAACCGCGTTTTTAAGGAAAAGCGCGTTGGTGTCGGTTACGACCCCAATGATGTTGATGGTTTCTTGGATGACATCATTTCTGATTACGGCGTTTTCACCAAGCGCATTGAAGAATTGCAGACGCAAGTCGGTCAATTGCAGACTGCTTTGAAGCAGACTCAAGAAGAATTGACTGCTGAGGATCATGTTCGCGAAGCCCAACCGGTTGCACCAGCACCGGTCATTGAAGAGGTGCCAGCACCTGCTCCAGTTGAGACACCAAGCGCAACACCAACTAACTTGGATTTGATTAAGCGCGTTGCTAATTTGGAACGAGCCGTATTTGGTTCAGAAAATGGTGCAAACTAAGTTAAAAAGTGGTAAACTTTTTATTGCGATTAACGATGGTTTAATTGTTTAATGGCAGGTACTGAGTAATTGCGCATGATACTTCTCATGTGAGGAAGGTCCATGCTCGCACACTCTGCGATGGGTGTAGTGTTTGTGCTGGGATAAAGAATAAACCCAGGCGTGGTGCAAACCACGACGGCGACTGAAATGGCTAAGGCTTTGCTATGTCAAAATAGGTCTGAAAGTGCCATAGAAACGGATTCCTAGGTGAAAGTCTAGGACTTGAGACGAGGTAAACCCCACAAGCGGGCAACCCAAACTTTGGTAGGGGCGGCTGACCTAGTGAAATGAAACGATGGTCGGTATGGCGGTAACGCTTAGATAGATGATTACTGAAGGTGCTTAATCCCTGTTAAGTACTGGAACAAAACATGGCCTACAGGTACCTGTTTCAGGGAGTCCACACTTCGTGTGGGCTTTTTTTTATGGCTTATTATTGGTAGAATAGGTAAGTGCGAAAAGAGCTGGTTACTTTGCGAGCTCTTTTTTGATGTCAGACATTGCAAAATGAATGGTCGGATAACAAAAATAAAATGTTGGTCCCTGACTAACAAAAGGATTGAATATGTTCAAAAAAATTAGCAAAAAAATGCTGACCTGGATGACCTTGGCTATCTTGGTTTTGCCCCTTGTACTAGCATCTGCGGCAGCCTTCACGACCAAGGCCAGTGCAGCTGAAACGGATCCAACTTTGGAGCGGATTCAAAAGAAGGGGACATTGGTCGTTGGCTTGTCAGCAGACTATGCACCTTACGAATTTCATAGCCAAATCGATGGTAAGGATCAAATCGTTGGTTTCGATGTCTCCTTAGCAAAGGCGATTGCTAAGAAATTGGGCGTTAAAATTCAAATTGAAGACATGGGCTTTGATGCCCTTTTGGGGGCTTTGAAAACTGGCAAGATTGATATGATTGCTTCTGGCTTCTCAGCAACACCAGAGCGAGAGTCACAAGTCGACTTTTCCCATGTCTATCTGAAATCACCCCAGACAATGATTGTGTTGAAGACAAACAAGGCCAAGTATGAAAGTGGCGAATTGTCAGCCTTCTCTGGTCAAAAGATTGGGGCACAAACCCAAACCATCCAGGAAGATGCTGCTAAGACGATTCCTGGGGCGACGGTTGTTTCATTGCAAAAGTATCCTAACCTGATTTCTCAGTTGTCACAAGGGGTTGTAGCCGGGGTCGTGGCTGAAAAGACGATTGCCCAAGCCTATGCGGATCAGAATCCGAAGTTTGCGGTGGTTGAGCCAAAGTTCTCAGCGGATTCAACCGGACAGACCTCGATTGCTGTTCCTAAGAATTCACCAGCCTTGGTGGCTCAAGTCAACCAGGTCATTGATAAGGTGACGACCAATGGTCAGTTCAATAACTGGAAGAAGCAGGCCCAAAAGCAGATGTTTGCCTCAAAGGACAAGTCTTACTGGCAAAAGTATGGTCACTACTTCGTTGAAGGGACTGGCATTACGTTGGCCTTAGCTGTGGTCGGTGTCTTGATTGGAACCACGTTGGGAACCTTCTTTGCCCTCTTGAAGCTTTCATCCGTCTTTATCCTCAAGGCGATTGGAAACATTTACGTTGAATATGTTCGGGGAACACCTTTGCTGGTCCAGGCCTTTATGGTCTTCTTCGGAACACAGGCGATTGGCTTGCACTTGTCGGCTTTCGTAGCTGGTTCGCTGGCGATGGGCTTGAATTCCGCTGCTTATGTGGCTGAAATCATCCGTTCTGGAATTGAATCGGTTGATAAGGGACAAACGGAAGCTGCTCGGTCTTTGGGACTTTCTCATGCCAAGACGATGCGTTTGGTAATTTTGCCACAGGCTGTCCGCACGATTTTGCCAGCCTTGGGAAATGAGTTTGTTTCGGTCATCAAGGAAGGCTCTGTTATCTCAGTTATCGGTGTCGGCGAGTTGATGTATGAAACGGGCGTTGTTCAGGGAGCTTCCTTTGAACCATTTATGCCACTGGTGATTGCCTCACTGATTTACTTTGTGTTGACCTTTACCATTTCACGGGCATTGGGCTATGCTGAACGACGTATGGCTCGCTAATTAAAAATTTTTATGGAAGATTCTTGCGATAGCAAGGGTCTTTTTTTGATTGCCTTGACGAAAAAGGGCGTAAAAAAAGAGTTGCCCGAGCAACTCTTTGAAAAATCAGTTTGGTTTTAGCCTTCAAACTTTACTCGGACACCTTCAGGGATGGCAAAGTCTTTTTGAACTAGTGTTAATTCACCAGTTTCGTGGTCGCGGGAGAAGACAGAAACGTTGTCTGTTTTCTGGTTAGCGACAACCAAGAACTTTTCGGCTGGATCGAAGTTCATGTCGCGAGGGAATGAACCTTCAGTCGAAATCGTTTGAATCAATTCGATTTCTGCTCCCATGTTGGATGTTTGGAAGACAGAAACGGAATCGTGACCGCGGTTTGACGTGTAGATGAAACGGCCGTCTTCCGTCAAGCGGATGGCCGCAGCACCATTGTGTTCGTCCCAGTCAGAAGGGATAGTTGAAATCGTCATGACATGGGCAAATGAACCGTCTTCTGCGTCGTACTTCAAAACGGAAAGCAATGATGACAATTCACCCAAGACGTAAGCGTATTGACCGTCAGGAGAGAAGCGTAAATGACGTGGTCCAAAACCGTCGTCCGCCTTATAGCGAGCAACATCGGTCAAAAGGCCGTCAGGGTCGACATCTAAGGTAATGACTTCATCGGTTCCCAAATCAACAACAGCCAAACGATTGTCAGGCGTCAAGTTGACATAGTGAACGTGGGAGCTGTCTTGTTCTGGACGAGGACCAGAACCGCTATTGTGCCATGTGTCCTTTAAGACCAGAGAACCACCGGGCTGAATAGCGTAAACTTCAACTGTACCACGGTGGTAGTAGCCAGCAAAGACCAATTGACGGTCTTCATCAACGGCGATGTAAGCGGGGGCAGAACCCTCGGTTACATTCAAGCCGATTTCAGACATGGGACGGGTGGCGTTATCAAGCGAAACAACACCAGCTTCATCGCCACGTTTTTCAACGGCGTAAACAACGTTTTCCTTGGAAATCGCCAAGTAGGTCGGATTCGTGCCAGCAAAAACTAAGCGTGCATCGGACAATTGACCGGTTGCTTCGTCAAAATCAGCTTCGTAAATGCCCTTTGAACTTTGGCGGGTATAAGTACCAAATAGTACGTGATGAACAGTCATGTTCAGTGTCACTCCTTTTTTAATATTCTAATCAGGGATATTGTAGCACATTTTTGTCATGGTCTCGACTGAGTAGCTAAAAAAGTAACAACATGTTGGTTTCTGATTTTTAAGGAGAGCGGCTCATTTGCCACCGAATTGCCACGGGGAAAGCGTTGGTCAAGGCCCTTTTTGAGTTAGTGCTATGGTAAAATGTTTAGTAATAGAAATGTCATGAAAAGGAGCAACTATGCCGAGAGAAAACGGAAAAAAATCGACGGGGTTGACATCGGTTAAGGGACTTAAAACTTTAACTGCGGTGGTCTTAGTCTTGTTAATCATTTGGTTAGCCTATCAAGTACGCTTTATTTTTGGACCGATTGAGTCCTTTGTCGCTGCGGTTGGGGCACCAATTTTGATTGCAGGGGTCTTTTACTACTTATTGAATCCCTTAGTCACAAAGTTGGAAACGAAGTTAGGCTGGAAACGAAATCGAATTGTGTTGGTTGTCCTTGTCCTTTTTATCCTCATCTTGGTAGCGGCGATTGCCTTTCTGGCTCGGGTAGTGACGGTCCAAGTAACCGATTTGTTAACCCATTGGCCAAGTTACTTACGTGAGGGCCAGGATTGGATTAAGGAAACATTTGAAGGAAAGCAGTATGATCAGTTGCGGAACATTTTGGTCACGTCGAACGACCAAATTAACCATACGGCGATCGCCTGGGTACAATCTCATCTGGGTGCTAGTATTTCTGGTGTTGGCCACTTTGCGGCCCGCTTAAGTGAAGTCGGTGTTGTTTTGGTTTCAACGCCCTTTATCCTGTATTATTTGCTAGTTGATGGTGCTCATTTGCCAGAATTTATTATCGACAAGTTGCCGCCCAAGGCGCGACCATCAACGAAAAATCTCCTGGCTGAGTTATCGGAACAAATTTCAAAGTATATTCGGGGACAATTGGGAGTGGCGTTGTCTGTGACGATTATGTTTGCCATTGGTTATACGATTATCGGCTTGCCTTCTGGGATCTTGTTGGCTATCTTGGCTGGTGTCTTGAACTTGATTCCGTATTTAGGTTCCTTCTTGGCGCAGGTGCCAGTCTTTGCGGTGGCCTTTGTGACCGGTGGAGTGAAGATGGCAGTTTTGGCAGCGATTGTCTTAGTTATTGAGCAACCATTGGAAGGTCATGTCATTACACCGAAGATTTTGGGGGATGCCTTGGATATCCATCCAGTGACGGTGATTGTTGTCTTATTGGCCTCTGGTCAAATTTTCGGTCTGCTTGGCTTTATTCTGGCAGTCCCTGGTTATGCTGTCTTAAAGGTTTTGGTAGTTCACCTTTATACCTGGTGGCGGACAAACTCAAAGTTATTTAAAGAAGAATTAGACAAAGAATTAGGAGAAACAAAATGACGAATCATGTTGTTTTATTTGAACCGGTTATGCCGGCGAACACGGGGAATATTGCCCGAACGACTGCCGGTACAAATGCTGTCTTGCATTTAATCGAGCCTTTAGGCTTTGATATTTCAGATAAAGCGGTGAAGCGGGCTGGTTTGGATTACTGGGATCATGTGGATTTGGTCAAGCACGATTCTTTACCTGATTTTTTGGCTACCTTAAAGCCAACGGATCATCTTTACTTGGTTTCAAAATTTGCTAACCAGGACTATACGGATCCGGACTATACATTGGATGATGGCGACCATTACTTCCTTTTTGGAAAGGAAACAACCGGTTTGCCTGAAGTCTTTATGCGTCAGAATCCTGAAAAGGCAATTCGGATTCCGCAAAATGATGAACATATTCGTTCTTTGAATTTGTCGAACACGGTGGCAATCGTGGTCTATGAAGCCTTGCGTCAACAGGATTTTGCCAACTTGGATAAGATTCATACCTATGAACAAGATAAATTAAAATAAATTTCCAAAAAAGGGTTGCAATTTAGAGATATGGTTGATATACTAATATAGTTGTTTGATAGAGATATCAAGCAACAACTGACCATGGCTCGTTGGTCAAGTGGCTAAGACGCTGCCCTTTCACGGCGGAATCGAGAGTTCGATTCTCTCACGAGCTACTATTAAAGTCGCAACTTCGGTTGCGGCTTTTTTGTTGCCATTAAAAAAGGCTCTATATCAAGAATATAGGGCCTTTTGGTTTGTATGGAAGTTTTTCGGAACTTGTCGAAAAGTTGCGGTAAATGTGTGTTTTGGACTATTTTTTGCCGAATTTGCAGAAGATTTGTCGTAAATTTACCGTAAAAATAGTTGTAAAAAAGCAATGATATAAAGCCTGAAATCAACACGAAATTCGAACTTTATAGAGACCTGGTTCTTTTGTTTTTAAAGGGCAGGTCACTATGCGAATGGTCGAAAAAGTTTTTATTTGTTCATCGGTATTATTTCTGCTATGATGGCCAAAATTGCTTGAAAGAGGCTTGAGGTGCTGAAGATGGCGGAAATATATGATTTTGCAATTATTGGGACTGGTTCAGTCGGATCGGCTGCTGGTTATTATGCTAGTCAAAAAGGCTTGAAGGTTTTGGAAGTGGATGTAGCGGTGCCACCGCATACGCAGGGCTCTCATCATGGCCAGACACGGTTGATCCGTCATGCTTACGGTGAGGGTGAGAAATATTTGCCAATGCTCTTGCGTGCACAAAAATTATGGGATGAATTGCAACAGAAAACTCACCGCGATATCTTCCATCAGACTGCTTTGTTGAATGTCGGCCGGCAGGGGACTGATTTTATTGAAAATGTTGAAAAGAGTGCTCAAAAGTACCAATTACCGTATGAAAAATTAACGGGTGATGAAATCAGCCAACGCTGGGAAAACTTTAATTTTAGCGCTGACTACGTCGGCATTCTCGAAAAGAAAGCTGGTTATTTAAACTCTGAAATTGCGATTCAAGCATATTTGGATTTAGCGAGGGAAGCCGGTGTTGAGCAAAAATTCGATAGCGCTGTTCAATCAATTGACTTTCAAGATGGTATTGTGGTGGTGACAACTGCTCAACAGGTTTATCGGGCAAAGAATATTTTAGTATCGGCCGGTACTTGGGTGAAGGAGCTTTTAGCAAAGGTACCAGTCCAACCACTTCGCAAGGTTTTTGCCTGGTTTGATGTGGCTGATGAACGGTTGAATGAGGATGAGGGTTTCCCTGCCTATGCCATTGAAATTAATGACGAGCAGACTTATTATGGCTTTCCGGGTAAGGACGGTACAATCAAAATTGGTCAACATACTGGTGGTCAGCCAATCACCCAGCGCTCGCAGAGGACTCCTTATGGTGATTATGCTTCAGATAAAGAGGAAGTGCTGCCTCTGTTGGAAGACTATCTAAAAGGGGTTGGGCCACTGAACCATGGGGCTTCGTGCACGTATGATCAATCACCAGATGGCGATTTTATTATTGACCAGTTACCGGGTCATCCAAATGTGCAATTTGTGACCGGTTTAAGTGGTCATGGCTTTAAGTTTGCCAGTGTTCTTGGCGAATTGGCTGCTAAAAGGGCTAATCAAGAAGAAATTACGACTGATTTATCGGCCTTTCAGCTGAAGCGCTTCGAATAGTTGGCTTTACTGCCTGATTTTTCAATCCACCAAAAAAAGCTGCCTACTTCTTCTCAAATCGAAGAGGTAAGCAGCTTCTTTCATATATAAATATACGGGAGAGGAGCCAATTGGTGGGTGAAAATTAGCCTTGGTTGTTCTTCAAGCGCTTGTCCGCGGGCTTCACCTCAGGAACGCCACCCATGGCTTCAGGGTGTTCCTGGTAAGTGAACTTGTGTCCGTCCTTGGCTACCTGGCCTTCAAAGGCCTTTGAGCCAGTGCCGTCAGAGAAACTCATGATGGTGTGGGCGAATTCTGAATGTTCGATATCGCCCATGTCGCCAGGAACGATGACGCCGTACTTTTCTTCGAGTTCTTCTTGGGCCTTCATAAATTGAAGTTGGTGTTGCGTTTCGCGAGCCAACAAGAACTTCAACATATCGCGGATTCCCTTGTCCTCTGTCATGTTGTAGAGACGAGAAACTTGGAGGCGGGCCTGTGATTCACGAACAACGTTAAAACGCATGTCGGCCACTAAGTTACCGGATGAAGTCACGTAGCCGGCATTCCAAGCTGCACCATTTGGGTTCGTTAGACCGGCGTTCAAACCATGAACCAGTGCGTGTTCAGGGTCCATGCCGGACAATGTGGCTGCCTTAAGTGGGTCGCCGGCAACGTCAGCATCAGAGATTGGCGCACCTTCGAGCAAATAGCCAATCATTGTTGAAATCATTTCCACGTGACCGATTTCTTCGGTTCCAGTGTCTAAAAGTAAGTCCTTGTACTTTTCATCGCCAGTTGATGACCAACCCTGCGAAAGGTATGACATCATGCCGGTTGTTTCACCCCATTGGCCACCCAATGCTTCTTGCAGACGACGGGCCATCAATGGGTCCGGACGATCAGGCTTGGCGTTGTATTGTAACTTCCGAGTGTGCGTGAACATAATTTCCTACTTTCTGTGCTATCCGTGAGAATATTTGTTAAAAAATAAACAGTACCAATTTATAATTATTTATAAAACGATAACTATTAAACGCCTATTCTCTAGTAATTAAAATTAAAATTAGTTGGTATATATCAACTTTTCCAATTTTAATATTTTGCGTTGAAATTAGTTTATCATGGACAATAGGAGCAGGTAAAGGAAAAATCAGGAAAATGGTCTAGACGACCGTGGCTAAAGCTAGTGTTTTCAGTCCTGAAAACACTAGGAGCAAAAGAGGCGACTGTGCTAAGATAGAAGGAGTAAACTAGACATTTTTAGACCATTTAAGCGGTCTGAGGCAAAGGAGAACCCTCATGGCTAAGCAGACGAAACGTCGCAGTCAAAAGAAAAAGAAAGTTAGTCGGGCAGGTACTGCTGGACAAATTGTTGGCCTACTGGCGATTATCTTATTATCAATTTTTGCAATTTTCCAATTAGGACTTTTTGGGATTTACCTAGCGGATATGGTGCGCTTCTTCTTTGGAAACTTGTACCAAATTACTTTGTTGCCACTGATTGCTTGGGCAACGGTTTATCTAGTGATGGACAAAAGTTATCCAATTCCAGGTCGCATCTATGTCGGAGTGGGGATGATCTACTTGGCAACGGTCTTGCTGTCATCGATGCTGTTCTTCACACAAAACGAATTGCCAGGTGGTGGTTATGCTTCCCAGGTAATTCGATTGATTGGCCAGGATATGACCAATCAATCCGCTGGAACACCGGTTGGAGCTGGTATGTTAGGGGCTCTTTTATACCAATTAACCTTCACCCTCTTATCAAACGTTGGTGTAGCGATTATTGTCGTTGTTTTGTATATTGCGGGTATAATTGTCACTTTCCGTTTGCCCGCTCGTGACTTGGCACAAAAGGGTGTTGTCAAGGCCCATGAAAACTTTACGGAGTTCCAAAAACAACAAAGTCAAAAGCGTGATCAGCGTCAATTGCTGGCTGAAAAAAAGCAACAGGATTTGACGGAATTTGGTGATCACCCATTTGGCTTGAGTAAAACGGAGCCGAAGGCAGATGAACCGGCAGCAGACCCATTCTTCCCTGATCCCGCCAAAGACATTGCCGGAGATGGGGCTGATTTGCCAGCAGAAGAAGGATTGAATTTGGGTGCCGACCCGGTTGAACCAACTATTAATTGGCAAGCACCGACAACGCCGAGCCCAGCACCTACTCCCGCTGCACCAGTGCAACCTACTAGTTCGCAGGGAAGTGAGGACGTGCACCTTAATGCTAGTGCTGTGGACGACGATGATTACCAGTTGCCGCAAACCTCACTCTTAACAAAGACTCAGCCGACCGACCAGACTAAGGAGGCCCAAAGCTTGAATGCGAAGTCTCGTCTGGTCCATGACACGCTACAATCCTTTGGTGTTGACGCAACCGTTTCCTCGGTTTCCTTGGGACCAACGGTTACCCAGTATGAGCTCAAGCCGGGTCAGGGTGTGAAGGTCAACCGAATTGCGAATTTGGCGGATGATTTGGCCTTGGCCTTAGCGGCGAAATCAATTCGAATTGAAGCGCCAATTCCTGGAAAGCCCTATGTCGGCATCGAAGTGCCAAACGATACGCAGGCGGTCGTTGGTTTTCGCTCGATGATTGAGCAGTCTAACACCTTAGACCAGGGCTTGCTAACGGTTCCATTGGGCCGTGATGTGACTGGCAATATCGTGTCAGTGGACTTATCAGCCATGCCGCACTTGCTGATTGCTGGATCCACGGGTTCTGGAAAATCAGTTGGGTTGAACGGCATCATTGTTTCCTTGCTTCTAAAGGCCAAACCTTCCGAAGTAAAGCTGATGATGGTCGATCCCAAGGTGGTCGAGTTGTCGATTTATAACGGCATTCCACACCTATTGACCCCTGTTGTTTCCGATCCACGTAAGGCAGCGAAGTCACTACAAAAGTTAGTGGATGAGATGGAAAACCGTTATGATCTGCTGGCTCAATTTGGCAAGCGCAATATCGGTGAGTATAATGCGGCCGTGGACGACAATAATGCGCATGCCAAGGAGACCGGCAATGCGATCATGACGAAGTTACCTTATATCGTGGCGGTTGTCGATGAATTTGCTGATTTGATGGCAACGGTTGGCTCTGAAATTGAAGTGTCGATTGCCCGCTTGGGAGCCAAGGCGCGAGCTGCCGGGATTCACATGATTCTAGCGACCCAGCGTCCCGACGTGAAGGTGATTAATGGAACGATTAAGTCGAATATTCCCGGTCGAATCGCTTTTCGAACGGCATCGGGAATCGATTCGCGGACAATTTTGGATACGAACGGGGCCGAAAAGTTGCTTGGCCGCGGAGACATGATTTTTGCCCCACCTGGCAAGGCTCATAAGCGACTGCAGGGTGCCTTTATTTCAAATCAGGATGTGACTGCCATTGTTGATTTCGTCAAGGGCGAACAAGATGCCGTTTATGATGAGAAGATGACGGTCACCGACGAAGAAGTTGCCCAGGATGAAAATGGTGGTGGCAATTCGGATGATGAATTGTTCGAGGAAGCACTAGAATTCGTGATTGACCAGCAGAAGGCCTCGACTTCATTGCTTCAACGCCGCTTCCGGATTGGTTATAACCGGGCGGCCCGCCTGGTTGATGACCTCGAAAATGCTGGTTACATTGGCCCGGCTGACGGGGCACGGCCACGCCATGTCAACGTTAGCAAGAAAACCGATGAATAAATAAAGCTAAGAAAAAAGCGAAACTGCCGAAGTGAATGGTGGTTTCGCTTTTTAGGTGCTTATTTTTTTTGGAGTATTTGACGGGGAATTTGGCAGGCTAAGGGTAAATATCCATCAAAAAAGCGCCCTCCTCAAATGGGGTGGCGCAAAATTTCTTGATAAATTACTCCTGGAAAAAGGGCACAATCTGTTTGGCAAATGTACCGTCGGGATCGTTGACAAAGGTCTTGTAGGCCGCCCAGTAGGCGTCTTCGATGAGGAGTGGTTCGGCGATATTTTTTGGGATTGCCGTTCGTGGAATGCCACCACGGTCATCGCGAGGCCCTTCGTATCCCTTGGTAAAGTCGTCGAAACGCTTTTCAATCACAATGGCTTCGGGGCCAAACCAGTTATGGGGCTCCTTGGTTAAGAAGCTCTCTTCAATCTGGTAGGGCGTCCAATCGGGTAAGTCGACTGCAATTTTCATGGGGTGGACCAAAGTTTGTAACTGGACTTGGCCGAGCGCGATATCGGCGACGGCACCCGCCATGGCTGACGGCAGGTGGCGGTCCTGATTTTCCTTGGCAACCAGGAGGAACTGGCCGGTCATCTTTTCGTCAGCCGTGACTTCTTGGCCGGCGAGGACGTTGAGTAATTCGGTTGGGGTAATATTAATAGCTTGCATGAGAAATAGTTTAATCCTGAATTTGAATAAAGGCAAATTGCGCGAAGTCAAAGAGTCCTTGGTCGGTAATTTTTAGCGAAGGAATCACGGGTAGGGCCATGAAAGAAAGGGTCAAGAATGGGTCGAAGGCTAGTGGTGAAATTTTGGCAAAGGCTTCATTTAGGGTCTGCTGCTTTTGAATTAATTCTTCGTAAGGCAAATCAGACATCAAACCGCCGATAGGCAATGGTAAGGTCGTTACCTGACCGTTTCTGACAACCACTTGGCCACCACCGATTTTCTTGAGGGTTTCAACGGCCAAGACCATATCGTCGTCATTGACACCAGCAACAATCAAGTTGTGGGAATCGTGAGCAATGGTGGAAGCGATGGCGCCATCTTTTAGAGAAAGGCCCTTGATGATACCCAGACCGTGGCCGAGGTCGTGGTAGCGCTCAATCACGGCTACCTTGGCGAAGGTTTCGTTTGGTGCAAATTGGCCGTCTTCATCAACTGGCACAATTTCTACCTGGTGCTTCGTGGTGATGTGGTGGGGCTCAATTTCAATCACGTGGGCTTTTTTGCTGGCATCTAATGGCAAGGCCAAATCGGCTTTGCTAAAGGTCAAATTGATTTGCTGACCGGGGAGTAACAAGGCGTTTTCCTGCTCGTTTTCAAAGAATTGGCCACCAACCATGACCTGGTCAATGGTAACTTGCTCTGGATCAGTCAGTATGACCAAATCGGCCTCGAAACCAGGAGCTAAGGCACCAACATTTTGCAGGTGGTGGGCGGTTGCACCGTTATAAGAAGCCAGAGTATAGGCCAATTCGGGTGTGAGACCATTCTCGATGGCCAAGGCGATATTAAAGTTGATGGAGCCTTCTTTTTGGATATCTGCAGCTGATTTATCATCGGTAGCGAAAGCAAAGTGACCTTCGTTGGCCTTTGTCACGGCTGGGAGAAGGGCGAGCTCATCGCGTTCAACGGTTCCTTCGCGCAAGAAGACGGCCATACCGGCGTTGACACGGTCTAGAGCTTCTTTTTTACTCGTTGCTTCGTGGTCGGTATCAATACCGTAGGCGCGGTAGATAGATAGTTCGGCAGGACCTAATCCAGCACCGTGGCCATCAACGTGCCGGTGGGCTTCCTGGGCGTCTGCAATTTTCTGCAACATGTCGGCCTGGCCGTTAGCGACTGCTGGAAAGTCCATGACTTCGGCTAAACCAGCGATTTCTGGGTGTTGGTAGAAGGGACGCAGGGCGTCCGCATCTAAGATGGCACCGGCATGCTCAAATGGAGTGGCTGGCACGGACGACGGCAGCATATAGTGGATGTGTAATGGTGTCTGCTTGGCGGAATCAAGCATGTACTGGATACCCGAAATGCCGGCCACGGAAGCGATTTCGTGTGGGTCGGCGAAGATTCGGGTAACGCCGTTTTCAAGGGAAAGACGGCCGAATTCAGAAGGGGTTAGCAAAGACGATTCGATGTGAAGGTGAGCATCGATAAAGCCGGGCACGAGCCAACGACCGTGACAATCGATAGTGGTCTTGGCCTCCAAGTCCTGGTTATCACCGACAAAGACAATCTTTTCGCCTTTAATCCAGACATCCTTTTCCTCAAATTCTTGATTAAAGACGTTTAAGACTTGACCGCCGGTAAGACGGTAATCGACTTGCTGTACCATTGTGCACTCCTTTTTTCGTTTTGAATTTTATTTAGTTTAGCACATGTCAGCCAGGCTTTGGAACTGATTTAAACGCCTGGAAAATCAGCTTTGTGAAGAAAGTTGACTACTGCCGGTCATTTAGTCTATACCAATTATTGATTTCGGGATTGACTAAGCGAATAATACTGATAGAATAGCAGTTGTTAACTTAAAAAGTATTACCAAACCAATTTTTTTGAAAGCGAGAAATTTTGTATGTGTGGAATTGTTGGAGTAACCGGTGTTGAACAGGCTTTGCCATGCCTTTTGCATGGTTTGCAAAAGTTGGAATACCGTGGTTACGATTCTGCCGGTGTTTATCTGATGGATAATGCAGGCAATGATGCCTATATTCGTGAGAAGGGACGGGTCGCCAAGTTAGCTGAAAAAGCGAAGGCCAATGGCTTTATTGGGACTTCTGGTATTGCGCACACTCGTTGGGCAACTCATGGGAACGTAACGATTGAAAACGCCCACCCACAAAAGTCAGCCGATGACCGTTTTTACTTGGTTCACAACGGTGTTATTGAAAACTACCAAGAATTGAAGGCTGAATACTTGCCAGGTGTTCACTTCGTATCTGAAACGGATACGGAAGTCGCTGTTCAATTGGTTGACAAGTTTGCTACTGAAGAAGGCTTGTCAAACGTTGAAGCTTTCCGGAAGATGATTTCTTTGTTGGGCGACAACTCAGCTTATGGTTTCTTGTTGATTGATACGAAGGAACCCGGTACTTTATTTGCCGCTAAGAAGAAGTCACCACTTTTGGTTGGTGTTTCTGACCATGGGAACGTGGTAACGTCTGATGCCGCAGCCATGATTGATGTGACCAAAGAATTTATCGAATTGCGCGATGGTGATATCGCGATCATCAAGCCAGACTCAGTGGCCGTTTATGATGCTAATGAAGAACCAGTTGATCGCGAACACTTTACATTGGAAATTGACCCAGAAGACACTGATAAGGGTGCTTATCCTTACTATATGTTGAAGGAAATCGATGAACAAGCGGTCGTTGCCCGCAACATTGCTGCTCATTACTTCGATGAAGAGGGGCAGTTGCAAGGAATCGGTTGCGCCATCACCGACAAGATGAAGGAGGCTGATCGACTTTACATCGTCGCGGCTGGAACTTCTTACCACGCCGGTTTGGTTGGAAAGCGTTACTTCGAACAATGGGCAAAGATTCCAACGGAAGTGCACATTGCTTCCGAATTTGCCTACGACCAACCAATGTTGTCAGCTAAGCCATTCTTTATCTTCTTGTCTCAGTCTGGCGAAACGGCTGATTCTCGTGAAGTGTTGGATAACGTCAAGAAGCAGGGCTTCCCAGCTTTGACGTTGGCCAACGTGATGAACTCAACGTTGACCCGCGAAGCTGATTTTGCCTTGCCAGTCTTGGCCGGCCCAGAAATCGCCGTGGCTTCAACCAAGGCTTACACGGCCCAAGTTTTAGTCCAAGCCATCTTGGCTTCAGCCTTGGGAAACCCTGGCTTTGATTTGAAGGCAGAATTGGCCAAGGTCGCTGTTGAAATCTCAGCCATTACGGATGAAAAGGAAGCCTTTAAGAAGATTGCTGAAACGGCCTTGAAGGATCAAAAGTCAGCCTTTTATATCGGTCGTGGCTTGGATGCTGCGGTTGCTTTGGAAGCGGCTTTGAAGTTGAAGGAAATCTCTTACGTGCAGACAGAAGGCTTTGCAGCCGGGGAATTGAAGCACGGCACGATTTCTTTGATTGAGGATGGTACACCGGTCTTCGCGTTGTTGACGCAAAAGAAGACGGCCGGCTTGCTCCGTGGTGAAGTGGCTCAGGTTGCTGCCCGTGGTGCTAATACGGTTGTGATTGCTTCAAAGAGCTTGACTAAGGATGGCGATGCTTTTGTTTTGCCTGAAGTGGAAGAATTGTTGATGCCAATCTTGGCTGTTATCCCAGCCCAATTGATTGCTTATTATGCAACATTGGACCGTCATTTGGATGTTGATCGTCCTCGTAACCTGGCAAAATCAGTCACGGTTCAATAAAGTGTTTGGCTGCCCAATCATCAAAAAACAACACTAGTAACCAAAATGTCGGCGAATTTCAGCCGGCATTTTTTTGTTTGCCCGCTTTTTTCTGGTAAAATAGTGAGGAATGAATTAAATGACGAAAGTCGGACGGAGACAAAACGATGAGCCTGTTGGCAAAGGTATTTTCACATAAAAAGAAACATTTAGTCGGTCACCACTTGGTCTTAAATGAATTAAAGATTCCAAAGCACTTAGCCATTATTATGGATGGGAATGGTCGTTGGGCCAAAAAACGGCATATGCCCCGGGTTGCGGGTCATAAGCAAGGGATGGAGACGGTCAAGACGGTTACTAAATTAGCCTCTTCTGCTGGTGTCTCTGTTTTGACACTCTATGCCTTTTCAACGGAAAATTGGTCCCGACCCAAGGATGAAGTTTCCTTTTTAATGAAACTACCGGTCACTTTCTTTGATACCTTTGTACCGGAGTTAATTGAACAAAATGTTCGAGTGGAAACCATTGGCGATATTGATGCCTTGCCCGAAGCAACCAAAAAGGCGGTTTACGACGCTAAGGAACAAACCAGTCAAAATACTGGGATGGTTTTGAACTTTGCTTTGAACTATGGTGGCCAAAAAGAAATCGTTGATGCCGCAGCGGCACTGGCTAAAAAGGTGCAAGATGGCGAAATGGCGGTTGAAGACATTAACCCAGCGGCCTTTGCTGCTGAATTAACGACAGGATTCTTAGGTGACTTGGCCGATCCTGATTTGATTATTCGGACCTCTGGTGAAGAGCGACTCTCGAACTTCTTACCTTATCAGGCCGCCTATTCGGAGTTTTACTTTACGCCGGTTCTTTGGCCTGATTTTGACCAAGAACAGTTCGAATTGGCACTGGAGAGTTTTACCAAGCGTGATCGTCGCTTTGGTAAGGTCAGCTCATAAAATCAGTAATCACGACATCTAGTCGCTACCCGGATGCAAAAGAGGGTGGCATAAACGAAAAAAAGATTTAAATTTTGAAAGTGAGAAATTCCGATGAAAACGCGGATTATTACGGCCGTTTTGGCCTTGGTTGTTTTTATTCCCTTAATTATTATTGGGGACTTACCATTGCTAGTTTTGACCATTGCTTTGGGAATTGTGGCGATGAGTGAAGTTTTGAAGATGACCCACACGCTATTGGTTTCTTTTGAAGCCCTGATTTCTTATATCGGAGTTGTCGCTATCATCCTGCCGAAAGATTTTTGGCAAAGCGGCTTTTGGCCGGCAACGGTCAATAGCCAATCCGTGATTTACGGTCTGGCCTTTTTGTTCCTTGCTCGAACGGTTTTTGCTAAGAAGAGCTTTAATTTCCAGGATGCTGGTACGCTATTTTTGGCCATGGTTTATATTGGAACTGGATTCCACTATTTCTACTTGGCTGATTTCCGTGGCTTATCCGTCTTATTCTTCGGAATGCTTTTGGTTTGGTTGACAGATTCATTTGCTTACTTTGTCGGCAAAGCCTTTGGTAAGCACAAGTTGTCACCGAACCTCTCACCTAACAAGACTTGGGAAGGCTCTGTTGGTGGGACAGTGATTGCGGTGGTTGTTGTGGTTACCTTGTACGCTTTGACCAATGCTTTGCCATATGCCGTCTGGGATTTGGTTATTATGGCTGTTTTGCTGTCAATCGCTGGTCAAATCGGTGATTTGATTGAATCTGCTTTGAAGCGTCACTTCGGTGTTAAGGATTCTGGTCGCATTTTGCCAGGTCACGGTGGTATCTTAGACCGTTTCGATTCAATGTTGGTTGTGATGCCCTTGATGGCTGTCTTGGGGATGCTTCAGTAACATCCAAAACCTGTTGTCTGGCTGCTTTTCTCAGCTAAATTAGAACAAGAACTTTGTAGCTTTTTTTAAGGATGAAATAAATGAACATCACTGCGATTATCGCTTTTTTGATTGTTTTTGGCCTGTTGGTCGGTTTCCATGAATTTGGTCACTTTATTGTCGCCAAAAAATCAGGTGTCTTGGTTCGTGAGTTTGCCATTGGCATGGGCCCAAAAATTTTATCATGGTATAAGAATCAAACGGCTTATACGATTCGTCTTTTACCCGTTGGTGGCTATGTGCGCATGGCGAGCGAGATGGAAAAGGATGAGCTCGAGGCTGGGCAGCGTTTTCGACTGGTCTTAAATCAGGCCGGCGAAGTTGAAAGCATGGATGAGCGGGTTGACCAGGATGGCCCCGGCTTCTTTTTCCAAGTCGATTCAGCTGATTTGGTCCATGACATGACCATGACCGGTTACCGTCAGGATGAAGAAAATTTGTTGACGTTGACGGTTGCCCAAACAGCGATTAAGACCGACCAAGAGGGGATTACTACGCGTATTGCTCCCGCAAACACGTGGGTTGAATCAGCGCCTGTTTGGAAACGGTTGTTGATTAACTTTGCGGGACCGGCAATGAACTTTATTTTGGCTATTTTAGCTGCCGGAATTTTAAGTTTTGCCTTGCCTTCAGTTCACTTTAATGAACCAATTATTGGCCAGGTAGTCAAGAGTGAACCGGCCGCTCAGGCTGGCATTCAGTCTGGTGATAAGATTTTGGCCGTCAACGGTCAAAGCGTTCAGAGCTTTACTGATTTTGCTAATGAGGTGACGAAGAAGGCCGACCAATCACTGCAATTGAAAATCAGTCGGTCAGGCAAGACGTTGAATAAAACAGTAACGCCTGAATTAAGCGAGGTTTCAGGACAAAAACAAATTCGAATCGGGGTTGGGGTGAAAAGTTACCGCGATCCGCTGTCAAGAATTAAGTTTTCTCTCCTCAATACGGGTACGTGGTTTACTCAAGTAGGTAACGGAATCAAGGATCTTTTTGTGGGTGGCTTTTCAATCAACAAACTGGGTGGCCCCGTGATGTTAGCCAAGACAACTGCCCAGGCATCGCACCAAGGATTTGTCACGGTGCTAGCCCTGCTGGGACTGCTATCGGTTAACCTGGGCTTAATCAATCTTTTACCAATTCCGCCTTTGGATGGTGGTAAAATCTTTTTAGACCTTATTGAAGCAATCTTCAGGCGACCTGCGCCTGCCTGGTTAGCAACAACATTGACTGGTGCTGGAACAGCCTTACTGGTTGTCTTGATGATCTTAGTGACCATTAAGGACTTGGGTCAATAATGATTTACAAATAATGTTATTCGCTTTTTCATGACAGGCCATTGCCTATTAATTAAAATTAGTCGAAAGAAGGACTTTATGAAACAATCACAGCTTTTCATGCCAACCTTGCGGGAGATTCCCGCTGACGCCGAAGTAAAATCACATCAATTGCTCTTGAAGGCCGGTTACATCCGACCCGTTACGGCTGGGATGTTTGCTTACTTACCATTGGCAAAGCGTGTGTTGAACAAAATTGAAGCCATCATCCGTGAGGAAATGGATGCGGTTGATGCCAACGAAATGTTGGTGCCTGAAGTTTTGCCTGCTGAATTGTGGGAGCGGTCAGGCCGTTATGCTACTTATGGCCAAGATTTATATAAGTTTAAGAACCGTCAGGACCGTGATTTTATCTTGGGCCCAACGCATGAAGAGACCTTTACGGAACTTTTTGCTAACGATGTGAAGTCTTATAAAAAGTTACCATTATTGGTTTATCAAATTCAAGCCAAGTTCCGTGATGAAGGTCGCCCACGTTTTGGCCTTTTGCGGACGCGTGAATTCATTATGAAGGATGCTTATTCATTCTCAGCTGATCAAGCTGGTTTGGATGCTGCCTTTACGAAGATGGAAGCAGCTTACGTGAAGATCTTTGATCGAATTGGCATTGATTACCGGGTAATCGTTGGTGATGCTGGTGCCATGGGTGGTTCTGATTCAAAGGAATTCTCAGCACCCGCAGCTGCTGGGGAAGACACGATTGTTTATTCTGATCAAAGCGAATATGCAGCTAACTTGGAAATGGCCAAGGATGCTTATGTTCGCCAGGAAAATCCACAAGAGGGTCAAGAATTAGCTGAATTACAAAAGATTGATACGCCAAATGCAAAAACGATTGCAGAATTAGCAGAACTTTTGGATGAAGATCCTGCTCAACTAGTGAAGACAATCATGGTTATCACTCCTGACCAAGACTTGGTTGCTGTTGTGACAACTGGTGACTTTGAAGTGAACTTGGTTAAGGTCCAAAATCATTTGGGCTATCCAGAAGTTGAATTGGCCGATGAAGGATTGGTTAAGGAAACTGTTGGGGCATCATTTGGCTCATTAGGACCAGTTGGTTTGCCAGAAAACGTTCAATTACTAGTTGACGAGCGTGCCGCTGATTTGGTCAACTTTGCCGCAGGAGCCAATGAAGATGGCAAGCACCTCTTGAACGTGAACTGGGGTCGAGATGTTGAATTGGCTGATGACCAGGTTGCTGATTTCCGAACAGCCAAGGAAGGGGACCTTTCCGTTGACGGTAAGGGAAAGCTACAATTCACCAAGGGAATCGAAATTGGCCACATTTTCAAATTAGGAACAAAGTATTCAAAGGCCTTGGGTGCCCAAGTGCTTGATGAAAATGGCCGCAATACCGACATGATTATGGGTTCTTATGGCATTGGTGTTTCTCGTTTGTTGGCAGCAATTGCAGAACAAAAGAGTGACGACAAGGGATTGGTTTGGCCAGCAAGCGTTGCGCCATTCGATGTTCACCTTGTGCCCATCAACTTGAAGGATGATGACCAGGCCAAGGTCACGGCTGAATTGGAAGCTTCATTGACTGACCAAGGATTAGAAGTCTTGGTTGATGACCGTAAGGAACGTCCAGGTGTCAAGTTCGCCGATGCTGATTTGATTGGTTTGCCAATCCGCATTACGATTGGTAAGAAGGCCGGTGAAGGGATTGTGGAAGTCACTGTTCGTGGTACCCAATCTGAATTTGAAATGCGTATTTCAGAAGTAAATGAATCGATTGCCGTCTTATTAGATGGGCAAGAAGATGCACAGTAAGTTTGACAAAAAGCCGATGTAGATCGGCTTTTTGCTGTCATAGAAAGGTTTTTGTATGCCGCTGAGCCCAAAAGAACAATTAGAACAATTACTGACCCAAACGAAGCAAGGGGAAGAGAACCGGGCGTATTTTCAAGGTGGGTACTTAAAGGCGGTTGAGGTTAATCCGGTTGAAAAGTCTTGGCGCTTTGTCTTGGCGTTAAATCAGGTTTTGCCCTTCCAGGTATACCTGAGTTTTTCCCAAGGTCTGAAAGGAAATTTCCAACACGTTTCCTCAGTTGATTTGGCCATTGAAGCCGCTAATACAACGGTTAGCGACGAAGTGATTCGAGACTATTTTCACTTAGCCTTGACCAAAACCAGTTTGCCGTTTGCCGTTGGGCAACAGTTAGCGGCTTCTTCGCAAATCAATTTGGCGAAAGACCGTCAGGTATTGATTGCCACGGCAATGCCTAATTTGGCTGCTGCCATGACGAAGAATGTTTTGGCTGAATTGCAAGCAGTCTATCAAAGCTTTGGCTTGCCTGATTTGACCTTTGCCATCCAAGTCGACGAAAAGATGCAGGAAAAGTTGTCGCAAGATTACCAGTCTCACCATCAGGCTGTTCAAGAAAGTATCAATCAGGCCATTGAAAAGGCCAATGCGGCCAAGCCAAAGAAGTCTGCATCTGGGGTTGCACTGCGCCTTGGCCGCGCCATCAACGCTGATATCCCAGTCACTCGCTTAGAGGAAATTGATGGTGAGGAGTCGCGGGTCGTCGTTGAAGGGTTTGTCTTTGCCGATGAAGTTCGCGAACTTCGGTCCGGTCGTAAATTAATGACCTTAAAGATTACGGACTACTCTTCATCAATTACGGCGAAGAAGTTTTCAAATAATGAGCAGGACGAGGCCGTCTTCGATCAATTAAAGGCGGGTCAGTGGGTTAAGGTCCGTGGAAACGTGCAAGAGGATACCTACGCTCGTGAATTAGCCTTAAACATCTATGACCTTCAAGTCGTTGACCACGAAAAGCGAGCCGAACCCTATGAGGGCGAGGAAAAGCGCATCGAACTGCATGCCCATACCAATATGTCTGGGATGGATGCGGTCACTGATTTTAACGGCTTGGCTGGCTTGGCTGAAAACTGGGGCCAGACGACGCTGGCGGTCATGGACAACGGCAACGTTCAAGGGTATCCAACGGCGATTGCTGCGGCCAAAAAGCATAATTTGAAAATGATTTATGGTATGGAAGCCAACGTCGTTGAGGATGGTGATCCGATTGCCTATAACACCAAGGACTTAGACCTCTTGGCCAAGGACCAAACCTACGTCGCCTTCGATTTGGAAACGACGGGGTTGTCGGCCGTTTCGGACCGAATTATTGAATTATCGGCCGTGAAGATGGAACTGGGGAACGTGGTTGACAAGTTCTCAGAATATATCAACCCTGGCTTCCCACTGTCCGAATTTACGACGAACTTAACGTCGATTACCGATGCCATGGTGGCTAACGCCAAGCCCGAAAAGGATGTGATTAATGCCTTTCGGGAATGGTCCGCTGGGACGATTTTGATTGGTCATAACGTGACTTTTGATGTGGACTTCTTGAATGCTACCTATGACCGATATGGTGAAGAAGCAATTTCAAATCCTGTGATCGATACGTTGACCCTAACGCGTTGGCTGTATCCCGACTATAAGTCTTATCGTTTGGGTACTTTAGCCAAGAAGTTTAGTATCGAGTTGGAGCAGGCCCACCGCGCCATTTACGATGCCGAAACGACCGGTCACTTGGCTTGGAAGTTACTAAAAGAGGCTAAGGAACGCTTTGATCTATCAAACCTGAATCAGTTAAACGACCATATGCTCGATGGTGGGGCTTGGCGTCATGGCCGGCCATTCCACCTGTCTGTCTTGGTGCAAAATGAGACTGGCCTAAAAAATCTGTATCGCCTGGTTTCGGAATCAAACGTCCTCTACTTTAACAAGGTGCCACGAATTCCGCGGTCCGTTCTGGTTAAATATCGGGAGGGGCTGTTGATTGGAACCGGTGATACTGATGGTGATGTGATCGTCACGCTGATTGAAAAGGGGTATCAAGCGGCTAAGAAGAAGGCTGCCTTTTATGACTACTTGGAAATTCAGCCACTGGCAAACTACCAACCAATGTTGGATAGCCAACTGATTGCCAATAAAAGTAAGCTGGAAAAGCTGATCAAGGAAATGATTCAGCTTGGTCAGGAATTGAATAAGCCGGTTGCGGTAACGGGCGACGTCAAGTATACGAACCCCGAAGATAAAATTTATCGAAGCATTCTGATTGGGTCACAACCAGGAAATCCGTTGAACCGGACAAACTTGCCGGATTTGCACTTCCGGACGACCCAGGACTTGCTTGATCAGTTTGCTTTCTTGGGCGAGGATGAGGCCAAGCAAGTTGTCATTACAAACACACACGCCATTGCAAATCAGGTGGAGGATATTTCACCATTGAAGGAGGGATCATTCCCACCAAAGATTCCAGAAGCCGGTGATGAATTGCGCGAGAAGACCTTTGCTGCTGCCAAGGAAGCTTATGGCGACCCACTGCCTGAGTTGATTCAGGAACGAATTGACCGGGAGTTGAAGTCAATCATCGGTAACGGCTTTGCGCCGCACTATATGATTGCCCAACGCCTGGTAGCCAAGTCCAATAAGGACGGCTACCTGGTTGGTTCTCGTGGTTCGGTTGGATCGTCTTTCGTGGCCACGATGTCTGGAATTACCGAAGTGAATCCCTTGCCACCACATTATCGGTCGGCTCATGGCGATTACTTTGAGTTAGCCGATGAAAAAAAGTATGGTTCGGGCTATGATTTGCCCGACAAGGAAGACCCAAACCACCCTGGTGAAATGCTCATCGGTGATGGGCAAAATATTCCTTTCGAAACCTTCATGGGCTTCACCGGAAATAAGGTGCCCGATATCGATTTGAACTTCTCAGGTGACTACCAGCCGATTGCCCATAATTATATGAAGGTGATGTTCGGTGAGAAGAAGGTTTACCGTGCCGGCACGATTGCGACCGTGGCTGAAAAGACGGCTTTTGGTTATGTGAAGGCCTATGAACGTGACCATGATAAGCACTACCGTGGCGTCGAAGTAGAACGGTTGGCTTCCGGTATTACCGGGGTCAAGCGGACGACTGGGCAACATCCCGGTGGTATCCTGATTGTCCCAGCCGACTATGATATTTATGATTTCACCCCAGTACAATACCCAGCCGATGACCAAACGGCCTTGTGGCAAACCACCCACATGGATTACCATTCGATTCACGATAACCTTTTGAAGATGGATATTCTGGGACATGATGATCCCACGATGGTCCGGACGCTGAAGGATTTGTCCGGGATTGACCCACAGTCAATTCCAGCTAATGACCCAGGTGTTTTGAGTCTCTTTACCTCAACCGAGGCCTTAGGGGTGACCCCTGAGCAAATTAATTCGAAGACCGGAACCCTTGGGTTGCCGGAATTTGGAACGAACTTTGTGCGGGGGATGTTGGAAGACACGCAACCACATACCTATTCGGAATTGTTACAGATTTCTGGTTTGTCCCACGGAACGGATGTGTGGCTGGGTAACGCCCACGACTTGGTTGAAAACGGAACAGCGACAATCGCAACGGTGATTGGAACCCGTGATAAAATCATGACTGATTTAATCGGCTATGGCCTGCCTTCTGAAGATGCCTTTAACATTATGGAAAAGGTTCGAAAGGGTAAGGGTATTACCGATGAGTACCAGGCACTGATGCGCAAGCATGAGGTGCCGGAGTGGTATATCGAATCTTGTTTGAAGATTAAGTATATGTTCCCCCGGGCCCACGCGGCGGCCTATGTGTTGATGGCATTGCGGATTGCCTACTTTAAGGTTTACTTCCCGGCGGTCTATTACGCGACTTATTTCTCAGTCCGTGCCTCAGCCTTTGATGTGGTTGCCATGGCTCGCGGTAAGGAAGCGGTTAAATCAGCCATCGCCAAGATTCGTGACCTCGGTAATGATGCCACCAAGGGTGACCAAGACCTGCAGACTGTCTTGGAAATGGCCAATGAAGCGCTAGAACGAGGAATTTCCTTTAAGATGGTTGACCTTTATCGATCAGAAGCGACGGATTGGGTCATTGATGGTAATGAATTAATCCCACCGTTCTCAACGATTCCTGGTTTGGGTGATAACGTGGCCAAGCAAATTGTGGCGGCCCGCGCTGAAAAGAAGTTTATCAGTAAAGAAGACTTGAAGAAGCGGGGCAAGGTTTCCCAGACTATTATCGAGTTCTTAACGTTGCACTCGGTCATCTCGGACTTACCGGATGAAAATCAGTTGTCTTTGTTTGATTTTTAAGTAGGGCCATCAGAGATAGTTCGTGTCTACTTTTTAGATAGGGCTGTCCGGCGGTTAATACTTGATTTTCAAGTAGGGCAGTCAGACAGGTTACGTTTTTTCTAGGCAAGGCCACCAGATAGTCAACGTCTGCTTTTAAAGCAAGACTGTCAGAACGTTAATGTTTGATTTTTCAGCAGGACCGTGAGATAGTTAAGACAAAAGTGCACCACTGCTGTGGCGGATATCAGCAGTTATCAAAAAAATAAGAAAAGGAGCCGGCGCTTTGCCAGCCGGATATCATGCAATCATTTTTTAAACTCAAGGAAAACAACACCACGGTGCGCCGTGAAGTGGTTGCCGGGATTACGACTTTCGTGTCCATGGCTTACATTTTCTTCTTGAACCCACAAATTTTGGGACAAACGGGGATGCCAGCTTTGGCTGTCTTCGTGGCAGCCATTATCGTTGCCGTTTTTGGAACCTTGGCGATGGGCTTGTATGCCAACGTTCCCTTTGCCTTAGCTCCTGGAATCGGGATGCAGGCCTATTTCACTTATACCATCGTCTTTGGCTTTGGCTTTAAGTGGCAGCAGGCTTTGGCCATCGTCTTCTTGGTTGGAATCTTGGATGTCATCATTACGTTGACCCATGGTCGTCAAGCAATTGTGAAGGCCATTCCAACTGAGTTAAAGGCAGCAATCGGTGGTGGGTTAGGCGTCTTCGTGACCTATATTGGTTTGAAGAATGCCGGCTTCATCAACTTTGTGATTGATGGCAACAACTTGATTACCGTTAATGATAAGGCCTATAACGGTGGGTCAGTTCACGGACCATTGACTTCATTGTTGGCCTCTGGCGGGGTAACGCCAGAATTAACAAAGTTTACGCAATCACCAGCACTTTTGGCCTTGATTGGCTTGCTGTTGTTGACCTTTATGTTGATTAAAAAGGTCCCAGGCGCATTCTTGATTACGTTGGTTGCAACGACTTTGATTGGTATCCCAATGGGTGTGACAGACGTGCATATGTCAGCAGCCACTTCTTTGCCACACGCCTTTTCTGAATTTTCATCAACCTTTGGTGCTGCCTTTGGGCCACACGGCATGCAGTCGCTCTTTGGTACTTGGCAAAAGACTATTTTGGCAGTCGTCACGATTTTCGCCATGGGCTTGACTGGCTTGTTTGATGCCATTGGAACCTTGATTGGAATTGGTAACCAGACTGGTATCTTCTCCAAGGAAGACCAAGAAGCGTTCGTTGCCGATAATTCCTTCAATTCTAAGATGGATAAGGCCTTGGTCGTTGATACCTTTACGACAACCTTGGCTGGGGCTGTTGGAACTTCGAATACAACGACCTTTATTGAATCAGCGACCGGGGTCGCTGCGGGTGGCCGAACTGGTTTGGCCAACGTGGTGACTTCCGTTGGCTTCTTGCTTATGCTTTTCTTGGCACCATTGGTATCAATCGTACCAACGGCCGCCATCGCACCACTTTTGATTGTAGTTGGAATCATGATGATGGCCGAATTCAAGAAGATCGATTGGGCGGACTTGGCAGTTGCCTTGCCAGCCTTCTTTACCTCAATTTTCATGGCCTTCTCTTATTCAATTTCTTATGGAATTGCCGCCGGCTTTATCTTCTATATCGTGGTTAAGATTGTTCAAAAGCAATTCAAGACGTTGTCACCAATTTTGTTAGTGATTACCGCCTTCTTCTTAATTAACTTTATCTTGATTGCGATTATTTAAAGCAAATCAGGATTGAAAGACGACTTTGGTCGTCTTTTTTTGTTGGCAAATTTCGTTCCTGATTTTACAGAAAGAAGACTTTTACCAAGCGATTCAGGCCGTTTTTTGCTATAATAGAGCTATGAAATATGGAACAGTAAAAATTTGGCAAGCCGAACGCGGCTATGGCTATATCACACCCGATCAAAAGGGACCGGACGTTTACGTCCACTTTAACGGCATTGCTGGAGATGGTTTTAAATCTCTCCACCAGGGGCAACGAGTTGCCTACGTCCTGGTTCAAGGCAAGGACGCTTTTCAAGCTGCTCAAGTCCAGGTTATTGACGGAAAGGACTAAGCATGGCGGAAAAAGAACGGTTTTTATCAAAGCAGGACGTTTACCAGGGTAAGATTTTCTCTGTTGAGAAACGCCAGGTGGAACTTGCTGACGGCAGTCAGGCGCAACGCGATATCGTGCACCACGCCTTGGCCGTTGGCATCTTGCCATTAGTAGATGCCGATCACGCTATCTTAGTTCGTCAATGGCGCGCTGCAGCTGATGATTTTGTCTTAGAAATTCCGGCTGGAAAAGTAGACAGTCGCGACCATGGGAACGAAGGGGAAGCTGCACGACAGGCAGCTATCCGGGAATTAAACGAAGAGATTCGTTTCCATCCTGGTTCTTTGACTAAATTTGCGACCGTTTATGAAGCTATTGGCTTTACGGATGCCAGAATTGCCCTTTACCTGGCAACAGATATGACGGCTCTGACAAATGCTGAACAACTGCCACAGGACCACGGCGAATCCTTGGACCTATTGACGGTTTCCTATGATGAAATGACCGCGCTTTATCAACGAGGCGAACTCAATGATCAAAAAACATTGACGGCTTATTTCTACTGGACAAATTGGAGATTAACAAATGGCAAATAATCATTTTTTCACCCGGTCACGGCAAAGTCGTGAAGATAAGAAGCGGGCAAAGATGCGCAGGCAAGTTGAACGCGAATATGAAAAGGCTCATCCGGATGAAATCACAGTAGTTGAACCGGAGAACCGAGCCGAGATGCGCCTGACCAAAAAGGGCCGCTTTGAACTGGGATCAAATGGTGAATTAACGGAAAAAGGTAAGACGGACCGCCTAGCATACCGCTATAACCGCGGCATGATTTTTGTGGCGGTTTTGATTGTCTTGACTTATCTCTTCTTTTTCTTTGTCAACTTTAACTAAAAATCAGTGAGGACACCTACTTTGAAAGTTGGAATTATTACCCCAATGCCTGAAGAAAAAAAGGCATTGACGAACGCTATCCAAAATCCCGTTGAAAAAAGCTTTGCTGATTTGACGGTTTTGGTTGGTAAGTATGCCGGTCAAGAAATCTTTTTAGCGGAATCAGGGATTGGTAAGGTTGCTGCCGCAACGGCAACGACGATTTTGACCCAGGTCTTTCATGTGGACGTGGTTATCAACACCGGTTCTGCCGGTGCATTGCAGCCGGAATTGGCTATTGGTGATTTGGTTATCGGTACGAAGTTGACATACTTTGATGCCGACGTCACAGTTTTCGGCTATGATTTTGGTCAGTTGCCAGCCCAACCAGCTTACTTCGAAGCTGATGCGGACTTGGTTAAGGCATTTGAAGCCTTGACGGATAGCCAAGCTGGCTTGATTGTGTCTGGTGATAGCTTTGTTCAGCAGGACAAAAAAGAAGAAATTAAACAACACTTCCCCAAGGCCCTCTTGGCCGAAATGGAAGGGGCAGCGGTTGCTCAAGTGGCAACGCGCTTTAACGTGCCGTTTATTGTTTTGCGGGGAGTTTCTGATTTGGCCAATGGTGAATCATCTGTGACCTTTGACGAGTTTGTTGTCGAAGCCGGCCAAAAATCAGCCCAGTTATTACTGGCTTACCTGGATTCATTGTCTGCCTAAAGAGCGGACAGCCAGCGATTGAAAATATTTGAAAATAGAGGATGAAAAATCATGATTGCAGTTTATAATCAGGCAGCAGTTGGCGATATTTTGATGTTAACCTTTGCGCCAGCAACGGGGAAGGTTGTCCAAGAAACCAAGGGACAGGTGACCAAGGTTGTCGATGCAGAAAGTAAGCAAACGTTGGGCATCAACATTGAAGGTGTCGGTGCCGCTTTGGCATTGACTGACCAAGCTGGTCAAGTCTTCTTGACGGAAAGCCAAGTGGCACAAGTTAACCAGATTTTGCAGGATGCCGGTTTTGATGACGCCATTGCCGTTGAACAATCAAACTTGGTTGTTGGTGAAGTCGTTTCAATGACTGCTCACCCTGATTCTGACCACTTGCACGTGACACAGGCAAACGTTGGCAATGGTGAAAGCCTCCAAATCGTTTCTGGTTCCCCGAACATGCAAGAGGGAATCCGTGTCGTGGTTGCTAAACCCGGTTCGATGATGCCTTCAGGTGCCATCATTTGGGATGGTGCTTTGCGCGGTGTGCCATCAGCCGGTATGATTGTTTCTGGCCGCGAATTGAAGTTGCCAGGGGCACCCGATAAGCCAGGGGCCTTGGTTTTGCCAGCTGACTTTGGCCAAATTGGTCAGGCTTTTGATTTTGCTGCTGCCCAAAGTTTGTATGCGGACGGCTTGATTGATACAAACTATTAAAAGGGGCGACTGTCATGTCAGAGAAGTATTACTTTATCGGGATTAAGGGGACTGGGATGGGGCCTCTTGCCCAAATTTTACATGACCAAGGCAACGAGGTCTTGGGATCGGATATCGATCAGTTTACTTATACGCAAGCGCCATTGGAACAAGCGGGCATTAAGATTTTACCTTTTGACGCAAACAACGTCTTGGATAATCAGGATGCAATTTTTATTCGAGGCAATGCCTTTGAGGATGACCAGGTGGAAGTCCAGGCAGCATTGCAGGCTGGGGTCAAGATGATTTCTTATCCGGAAGCTGTTGCTCAGCAAATCGACCAGGCCACGACCATTGCGGTCGCTGGGGCTCACGGTAAAACTTCAACCACTGGTCTTTTGTCACACGTCTTTAAGAATGTTGCGAAGACCTCTTACTTGATTGGGGACGGAACTGGTCACGGTGTGGCTAATTCTGATTTCTTCGTTTTGGAAGCTGATGAATACCGACGCCACTTTGCACCATACCACCCAGATTATGCCATTTTGACCAATATTGACTTTGACCATCCGGACTACTACCACGATTTGGCAGATGTCCGCTCAGCCTTTGTTGATTTTGCCAAGGGTGTTAAAAAGGGCATTGTGGCTTGGGGCGACGATCCGAGCTTGCAAAATTTGGGTGTTGACGTGCCCGTTTATTACTACGGTGATCAGGCCGGTCGCGATGACTTTTTGATTAGTGATGTTAAGAAGACGACTTCCGGTTCCACTTTTTCAGTGAGCTTTAAGGGGCAGGACTTGGGCGAATTTGCGATTCCAATTTTTGGTCAGCACAACGTCTATAATGCCACAGCAGTCATTGCCGTTGCTTACCTGGAAGGGTTGGATTTGGCGAATGTCCGTGCACATTTGTTGACTTATCCTGGGGTGAAGCGCCGCTTCTCCGAAAAGAAAGTTCAAGATATTGTCATTATTGACGATTACGCTCACCACCCAACGGAAATTCAAGCAACGATTGATGCCGCTCAGCAAAAGTACCCAACAAAGGAAATTGTGGCGGTTTTCCAGCCTCATACCTTTACTCGGGTAATCGCTTATAAGGACGAATTTGCGCAAGCTTTGCAGGCGGCCGATACTGTTTACTTGACGCCTATCTTTGGTTCTGCCAGAGAAAGTAAGGGGACGGTTTCTGCCCAAGACATTGCCGATGCTTTGCCAAATGGCGCTGTTGTCTTGAAGGAAGACGATGTCTCACCATTGTTGAAGCACCATGACGCCGTCTTGGTCTTTATGGGAGCCGGTGATATTCAAAAGTACGAGTATGCTTATGAAAAGTTGCTTGGTCAAACTTTACCTGATTTGAATTAAGGGGTCATCCTTTAATCTAAGATTAAGATTTTTTTGTTATCATATAGATAGAAAAATTGACAATACCAATGGGAGGTATCTGATGGATAATTTTGATATGAACGCTCGCCGCGATGTGACGGGCGCTGATGAAGGCATGAAGTCCTTCTTCCAGCGTGTTTATGGCTATATGGCAATTGCTTTGGCTGTAACGGCCGTTGCAGGCTACGTTGTTCAACATTTCTTTTTGCAACGAGTTGCCCAACTATTTTTGGGTAGCTGGATTGGGATGGCAGCGGTTGTTGTCGTTGAATTGGTCATTGTGGCCATGATTCGTAGCGCTTCATTCGCAAATAATCCCTCAAAGGCCTTCGGTCTTTTGATGGCCTTCTCGGCCGTCCAAGGCTTAACGCTTGGTTTGATTTTGGCCGTTTACACGGCCGCTTCAGTCGGCGCTGCCTTTATCTCAACTGCGGCTTTGTTTGCCGGAATGGCTGCCTATGGCTATTTCTCAAAGAAGTCAATGGCTTCAATGGGTCCAATCCTCTTCGGTTCATTGATTGGGATTATCGTGGCATCAGTGATTAACATTTTCATGGGTTCTTCAACCTTGCACTTGTTGATCTCAGTGGCAACTGTCATCGTGTTCGCTTTGTACACGGCTTACGACAACAATACGTTGCGTCAAGTTTATGTTCAATTGTCAGCTAATGGTGCTAGCGAAGCTCAGACAACCGGCTTGGCCGTGTCAGGGGCTTTGATGCTCTACCTTGATTTCATGAACATTTTCTACGCTTTGATCCAACTTTTCGGCGATAACCGAAATTAACACGTCAGAAAAACTAACATTGCTCGCTTCGGCGAGCTTTTTTTGTGCTAAACTACAAACAAGTTAAATAAGGACTAACCAATGACTAAAAAACTACTCTTAATTGATGGGAATTCGCTGGCGTTTCGGGCTTTCTACGCGATGTACCAACAGCTAGACCGAATGGTAACACCGGAAGGATTACACACCAACGCCCTTATGGCTTTTAATAACTTTTTAGAATCAATCGTCTTACCAATGCAACCTGACTTCGCTCTTGTTGCTTGGGATGCCAAATCAGGTAAGGAAACCTTTCGCGGTGACCTCTATGCCGACTATAAGAGTGGTCGGGATAAGACGCCGGTTGAATTTAAGGAACAATTTCCATACCTTCGTGAAATGGTGTTGGCCCATGGCCTTCATAATTACGAACAAAATGGTTTGGAAGCAGACGATATCATTGGAACACTGTCACGGGAAGGAGAAAAAGCGGGTGATGATGTCATCATCATTACTGGAGACCAAGATTTGACGCAGTTGGCCACCGATAAGGTGACTGTGAAAATTACAAAAAAGGGTGTCACTCAGATTGAAGAATACACACCCGCTTATATCCAAGAAAAGTTCGGACTGACACCGGCACAGATTATTGATAAAAAAGCCTTGACTGGTGATACTTCTGATAATTATCCAGGGGTAACAAAGGTTGGTGAAAAGACAGCCTTGAAGCTGTTAACCGAATATCACGACCTGGATAATTTATATGCCCACGTTGACGACATGAAAAAGTCCAAGATGAAGGAAAACTTGATTGCGGATAAGGAAGTTGCCTACCGGGCACAGAAGTTGGCCACCATCATTACGGATGCTGATTTATCAATTTCTTTGGACGACCTGGCCTACAATGGTCCAAAAACCAAGGGCTTGGTTGAACTGTTTGAAAGCTTACATTTCAAATCAGCGTTGGCCAAGCTCAAGGCGCACCAATTGGTTGACCAAGATGACACTTCCGTTGAGGAGGCTGAGTCACAAAGTGCTAATTTCCACCCAGTGAAGGAGTTGGACGAAGCGGCCCTAGCTGATCTTGCCAAGGCAGATACCTTGGCCATCCAAATTGATACGGATGCAGATAATTATCATACGGCTGACATGCTCGCTTTTGCTATCGGTAATGATGATTTGGGGTACTTTGCTAGTCGCGACTTTACCTGGTTTGAAAATCAGACATTACGTGACCTGATTGAAAATCCAGAACAGAAGTTACGCCTCTTCAATGCCAAAGAAGTTTGGGTATTGATGCACCGCTTGGACTTGACGCTTGCTGGAGTCGACTTTGACTTTATGCTTGTTGCCTATCTGCTTGATACGGTTGGTAACGACAACGTCTTATCGACGTTGGCTGCACGCTTTGGATTGTACCTACCAGCCGATGAAGATTTTTATGGCAAGGGTGCCAAGTTTGCTGTACCAACCGATGACCAGGAGGTTTATGATCACCTTGGCCATAAGGCGGAAGCGCTTTATGGCTTACGTGACAAGGCCTTTGAGGAATTGGCTGAGCATAAGCAAACGGCTCTCTACCATGATATCGAGTTGCCATTGTCATTCGTCTTGGCCAAGATGGAAGCCCAGGGATTTGCCGTCAAGGAAGACCGTCTGGAAAAGATGGGCCAGGAACTCGACGAAAAAATCAGCCAACTCAAAGAAGAAATTTACCAGATTGCGGGGGAAGAATTTAACATTAATTCAACCAAGCAGTTAGGAACGTTGCTCTTTGAAAAGATGAACTTGCCAGTGATTAAAAAGACGAAAACCGGTTATTCAACCGCCGTTGAGGTCTTGGAGGAACTGGCACCGCAGGCGCCAATCGTTAGCCATATTCTTGAGTACCGGCAACTTGCGAAGATTAAGTCGACTTATGTTGATGGCCTTTTGGCCGTGGTTGATCAAGCAGACCAGAAGATCCACACCCGGTTCTTACAGACGTTGACTCAGACCGGCCGGTTGTCATCGGTCGATCCAAACCTGCAAAACATTCCGATGCGGACGGAGGAAGGTCGCAAAATTCGCCACGCCTTTGTTCCCAGTCATCCCAATTGGCTGATTTTTGGAGCTGATTACTCGCAGATTGAATTACGAGTTTTGGCCGCCATTACCGGTGATCCAAACATGAAGAAGGCCTTCATGGAAGACGAGGATATTCATGCCGAGACGGCCCGCGCCGTCTTTGGTCTGAAGGCAGATGAGCCAGTTGATGCCAACCATCGAAGGACAGCCAAGGCCGTCAACTTCGGAATTGTTTATGGGATTTCTGATTTTGGCTTATCAAAGAACCTTGGCATTTCGCGCAAGGATGCCAAGTCCTTTATCGAAACCTACTTCAAAGAGTTTCCGAAGATTCATGGTTGGATGGAACAGATTAAGGAGCAGGCCCATAAAGATGGCTTTGTTGAAACAATTGAACATCGCCGTCGCTACCTGCCCGAGATTAATGCCAAAAACTTTAACCGTCGATCATTTGCTGAACGAACAGCGATGAATTCGCCAATCCAAGGTTCGGCGGCTGATATTATCAAAATTGCCATGATTAAGGTTGACCAGGCCTTAACCAAGGAGGGCTTGCAAGCTAAAATGCTGTTGCAGGTTCACGATGAACTGGTCTTTGAATGTCCGAAAGAGGAGTTAGAGCAAGTACGAAAGTTAGTAACCTCCGTGATGGATTCCGCCGTATCTTTGTCCGTACCATTGAAGGTTGAGGACCATGCCGGTCCAACCTGGTACGAAGCCAAGTAAGGTGGTCATCACCAGCTGAAAGGAGTTTTTCATGTCCAGTTCTGAATTGCAACGTAACCGAGCCGTTTTACCGATGTCAACCGTCCGCGAGTTGACCCTGCTAACCGACCGCCAGATTCGTTACTACGAACAGCACGAATTAATCACTCCGAAACGGGGTAAGGGTGGTCAACGGCGTTTTTCTTTAAACGATATTGATCGGCTCTTGCAGATTAAGGACTACCTCGATGCTGGTGACTCCACCGCCGATATTAAAGAACTCTTTGCCAAGGCCGAGCGGAAAAATCAGCAACAGGCCGGCGTTGATAGTAGCCTGCGTCGCTCGTTGCAAGATGAATTTGCTCAAATCGCCCGCTTTAACAATCACTGATTTGGTCACTGACTTGACTGAACAAAATGTATTTTTTGAACCAAGAATGAAAAAATGTTGATCCGTTAGTCAACTTGGCTGGAGAAAGCCTTCAGCCAAGAAAAAAATGTACCCACTATAGCAGCCAAGTAAAGGAGTTTCTAATGGCAAAACCTTCTTACACCAAAGCAGACATTAAGCAAATCGTTCAAGACGAACAAGTTGAATTCATTCGCGTGACATTCACTGACGTTTTGGGCGCTATCAAGAACGTTGAAGTGCCAGTTTCACAACTGGACAAGGTCTTGGACAATGACCTGATGTTCGACGGTTCTTCAATTGAAGGATTCGTTCGGATTAACGAATCTGATATGTACCTCTATCCTGATTTGTCAACGTTCATGATCTTCCCATGGGCGACTGACGAACATGGTGGTAAAGTTGCCCGTTTGATTGCGGACGTGTACTCAAAGGATCGGACACCATTTAAGGGTGATCCACGAATTGCCTTGAAGGATGCCGTTGCCCGTGCCGAAGCCGAAGGATTCACTGCCTTCAACGTTGGTACGGAACCAGAATTCTTCTTGTTCAAGTTGGATGAAAAGGGCGAACCAACCATGGAATTAAATGACCATGGAAACTACTTCGACTTGGCACCATTGGACCGCGGTGAAAACGTTCGTCGTGAAATCGTTTTGACGCTTGAAAAGATGGGCTTTGAAGTTGAAGCTGCCCACCACGAAGTTGCTGCTGGTCAGCACGAAGTTGACTTCAAGTACTCAGACGCCGTTGACATGGCCGACAAGATTCAGACTTTCAAGTTGGTTGTGAAGACGATTGCTCGTAAGAACGGTTACTACGCAACCTTCATGCCAAAGCCTGTTTCAGGTATTAACGGTTCAGGAATGCACACGAACATGTCTTTGTTTGACAAGGACGGTAATGTCTTTGATGGTCACGATGCTGACAAGAACTTGGGCTTGTCTGACACAGCTATGCACTTCTTGGGTGGTGTCTTGAAGCACGCCCCAGCCTTGACTGCCTTGGCTAACCCAACGGTTAACTCATACAAGCGTTTGACTCCTGGTTTTGAAGCCCCAGTTTATGTTGCTTGGTCAGCATCAAACCGTTCACCAATGGTTCGAGTACCAGCCTCACGTGGTTTGGCAACTCGTTTGGAATTGCGTTCAGTTGATCCAACGACAAACCCATATACTGTCTTGGCTGCTATTTTGTCAGCTGGTTTGGATGGTATCGACAACAAGTTGGAACCATCAGCTCACGTTGATAAGAACATCTACTTGATGGATGAAAACGAACGTAAGAAGGCTGGCATCGTGAACTTGCCTGATACGTTGTTGGCTGCCCTTGATGAATTGGCTAATGATGACGTTGTGATCGATGCCATCGGTACACACATTACTGATAAGTTTATTGAAGCTAAGAAGATTGAATATACTTCATACCGTCAATTTGTTTCACAGTGGGAATTGGATAACTACTTCATGAACTACTAATCAATACTTTAAAAACCGGCTGATAGCCGGTTTTTTGAGTGCCTTTGAATAAATCAGTCCTCGTTTTTTCTAATTTTAGGATTGTTTTTCAAAAGTAGGTTGTGCTACACTAAGAAAAAAATAATATAAATCTTCGGGGCAGGGTGTAATTCCCGACCGACGGTGATGGCGCAAGCCTTAGTCCGTGAATCAAGCAATTGATTGATACAGTGAGAATCTGTAACCGACAGTAAAGTCTGGATGGGAGAAGATAAACAAAGAGGGCTTTTTTGGCTAGTTTTTTTGTTGTCCTTTTGGCAACACGAAAACGGGTCTAGGAGTCTTGCTTTGCAGAATCTAATTTCGATTTGCTCCGGTGTGATTTTAAATCACACCGTTTTTTTTATGCCCGGAGTAGATCGGAGTCGAAATGAATGATGAAGGTGGTTTAGCTTGGGCAGTCGCCTTAGCGAAACAGGCGGACCCAAAGGATACGTGGGAAAATCCGCGGGTGGGGGCGGTTATCGTGGACCGTAATGGCCAAGTTTTAGGTCAGGGCTACCATCACCGCTACGGTGACCGCCATGCGGAGGTCGATGCCTTGGCTCAGGTTGAGCCGGGGACTGATTTGAAATCAGCGACCCTCTATGTCAGCTTAGAACCCTGTTGCCAGCAGGGAAAGGTGGGCCCTTGTACAGCAGCGGTGATTGATGCCGGAATCGGCCGAGTGGTAATTGGCAGCCTGGATCCAAATCCGGCGGTCAACGGCCGTGGAGTTGCTATCCTGCAGGCTGCGGGTGTTGAAGTCGATGTGCAAGGGGCTGATGCTGACCGGCAAGCGCTGTTAAATCCCGCTTTTGTCTATTATCACAGGACCGGCAAACCTTATGTGCAGTTGAAGTTAGCCGAGAGTGCCGATTGGCAGGTAGCGACTAAGCAGGGCCAACAAACGAAAATCACGGACCAAGTAGCTGATCAAGCCATCCACGCTTTACGTGGCCGACAAAGTGCAATCTTGATTGGCTCCGAAACGGCGCTAGTTGATCAGCCAGCCTTAACGGTTCGTTCCGTGAAAATTGACCATGACCAACCCTTACGGGTGATTTTGGACCGGCGGGGCAGGTTGCATGAGCAAGTAGCCGCTGGCCAGTGGGCAAAGAGAACGCTGATTTATAGTCAAAACAACGATTTTGTGCGGGGCTTTGACCAAGTACAAGCTTGGTCGGGTGATTTGCAGGAATTGTTGGTTGACCTTGGGCAACGTGGTTGTCAATCGCTGTTAGTCGAAGGCGGGCCAACCATCATCAAGGCCTTCTTAAAGGCCCAGGCTTGGCAGAGTTTTGATTTATATCAAACGTTGAGTCGTTTTGGTTCAAACGGAGTTCAGGGTTTGTCGCCAACGGCAATCGCAGCGGCTGGTGGCCAATTGAAAGCAACCGAGGTTGTTGGCAATGCCATTGATTTTCATTTTGAGCGGGAGGTTCACTAAGATGTTTACAGGAATTGTGGCGGCTGTTGGCCGAATTACGGTGGTGGAAAAAATAGACCGACAAAATTACGCTTACACCATCCAGGGACCAATGGGGTTCTTTGACGACTGTCGGTTGGGAGATTCGATTATGGTTGCCGGTGTTTGCCTGTCAATCGTTGGAAAATCAGACCGGCAGGCGCGCTTTGAGATTATGGCGCCAACGGTTACACAAACAACGTTTGGCAATCTGGCGGTCGGGGACCAGGTTAACCTCGAAAAAAGTTTACCGCTAACTGGTCGATTGGACGGCCATTTTGTTTTGGGTCATGTTGATGGTCGTGGCAAAATTATTAGTCAGACGAAAGTGGGCCAGACCGTTGAGCTGGAAATCGAGGTTGAAGATGAAAGTCTCTGGCCGTATTTGGTTTCCAAGGGCTCGGTCGCACTGGATGGAACTTCGCTGACGATTGTTCGAGTTGCCGGTCCGGTGCTCACTATTGGTCTGATTCCGATCACGCAGGCAAACACAACCTTTGGCACGAAGCAGGTTGGCGATTTCGTCAATGTCGAAACAGATATTTTAGCTAAGTACAGCCAACGGCGGGAGGCCCTCCATGTCTGAAAAAATCAGAAAAGCCATTGCAGCGAGGAGAATTGATTATTGTTCAAGATGATCAAAGCCGTGAAAACGAAGGGGACTTGGTTGGCTTAGCTGCTTTGGCCAGCCCAGCCAAAATTAATCAGGCGTTGTCAATTGGTCGAGGCGTTCTATGCGCGCCAATGACGGCTGAACGGGCGCAAAATCTTGACCTGCCAGAAATGGTCCAGCAGAACAGCGAAAAATTTGGCACACGGTTTACGGTCGCAGTCGATCATGTGGCTACAACGACTGGTGTGTCGGCGAATGATCGGGCACAGACATTAACGGCGCTGGCTAATCTTTCGGCGAAAGCGACTGATTTTGACCGACCGGGCCATATTTTTCCTTTAATAGCAGCAACCGGTGGCTTGAAGGAACGCCAGGGGCATACGGAAGCAGCTGTGGCCCTGGCCGAATTGGCGGGTGTTCCCCCAGTGGCCTATATTATTGAAATTTTGCGAGAGGACGGCACGATGGCCAGGCAAGAGGACCTAGCAAAATTAGCCAAGGACCAGGGATTGGAATATATCAGCATTCGAGACATCCAGGATTATAGTAATCAAGAGAAAGGCACCGAATTGGCTGCAGGACCCAGGGTTACGTTACCAACCCGTTATGGCCAGTTTTTCTTGACTGATTTTATAGCAAGGGGCCAAGAGCGAGAACCAGATTTATTACTTGAAAGCCGCCAACCAGCACAGGACGTGCCACTCGTTCGTGTGCATTCGGAATGCGCTACCGGCGACTTGTTTGGTTCCAAACGCTGTGAGTGTGGGTCACAATTGGAAGCCGCCCTAAGCCAAATCGGACAAGAAGGTGGTGCGGTTGTTTATTTAAGGCAGGAAGGTCGTGGGATTGGTCTGCATGATAAGCTCAAGGCCTATCTTTTGCAGGAAAATGGTTATGACACGGTAGAGGCTAACTTGGCCTTGGGGCACCAGGCTGATGAACGCAATTATGAGCGAGCAGCGCTGATGCTGAAGCAGGCGGGGCTGACGAAAATTCGGCTGTTGACGAATAATTTGGATAAGGTAGCAGCCTTGCGTGCATACGGGATTGATGTGGTTGACCGCGTGCCATTAGAAGTTGGCCAGGCAAATGAGAACACAGCCTACTTGCAGACCAAGGCTGAAAAATTAGGTCAGGTTTTTACTAGCTATCAAATTTAATGGTGTGCAGTTGCGAACGGTGATGACCAGGTAGATTGTTAGCCAAACGGTAAGCAGTTGATGATTGAGGTTGCCGGTAGATTGTTAATCACTCTCAGATTTATTGATGAGTAGTCGATGACGGTGGCGACCTGTCGATAAATTAAACAGCCTTACCCTAAAAATAGTCATTCAAGCAGTTGGTACCCAAAAGTAGAAAAAGGATTAAGAAGACAATGAAGACATACCAAGGAAAGATATTAAGCCAAAGTGAAAAGCCCGTTGCGATTATCGTTTCGGATTTTAATACCGCGATTACGGAACCTCTAGTAGGCGGTGCGGTGACACAATTGCAGCAACAGGGATTAACGGAAGACGAAATGGTGGTGGTCCATGTGCCCGGTGCTTTGGAAATTCCAGCCGTGGCACAAAAGTTGGTTGATAGTGAACGCTTTTCGGGACTGATTTGCCTTGGTGCCGTGATTCAGGGAGAAACCGACCATTACCAAGTGGTCATGAACCAAACGGTTAGTCAGATTGCTAACCTTGCCAGAGTCAGTCCGATTCCGGTGGTCAATGGCGTCCTAACCACCAACACTTTTGACCAGGCGGTACAGCGGTCGGGTGGTAAGGCCGGCAATAAGGGCTTTGAGGTGGCTGGTTCGCTGTTACTTATGCGGTCGTTGTACGAGCAGTTGGAGGCGTTGATATGATATTTATGATGCACATATAGGAATGCAGAGTAAAAAGGTATATGTATAAAAAAATGACCTGTACCCAAAAGTTGAAGTAGATATTTAAATCTAACTGGCCAGTCGCCGATATTCTATCGGTGACTGGACTTTTAGTTTGGTTCGAAAGCGCTCTGTGTTGCAATAATGAATCCAGTTTTCAATGGGCGCTTTAAGCTCTGCTATCCGTTAAATAGGCTTAATTCCGTTTTTAATTTATTGAAAAAGCCTTCCATTGGTGTATATCAAATGCTGTCGCTTGCCGTGACATACTGGGTTTAATACTATTTTGAAGTAATAATTTGTGCTATGAATAAAATGTCGGTATTGCTAACCTTGGTCGGTATGCAAATATGTTTGATAGGCCCCGTCTTGGTAACTGGTAAACTCATTGTTTCACTGGTTCAATGGCAAAAGCTAAATCTGGTCTGGTACTTAATGTGATGGAAGAAATATTGATAAAATTAACGATAAAAAATAAAAATAATTAAAAAATTATTAAACTAAAAATAACTATTTGTTTTTAAAAAAATGTTATAATATATTCGCAACAGTTATTGTTGCAATAAAAAGGACCAATTGCCCTCCCACCATTCACTTAGCCCACTGTAACTTATACATTCGATATTTTCATTTTTACAAATTCGTAGTCTATAGCTCTCATCAACAAATTAAACTCTTAGCAACTTATTGTAATCAAGGTGGGACCCTGCAGTCGCAGGGCTTTTTATTTTTAGATGAATAATAAAAATGATTACACTGGTAACTGAGTGGGTATATAAAAAATAATAATTAAATCATTGGGAAAATTTGAAACACGCTATTGCTAAAACAATCTAGCGACCTCTCAGGCAATGGCGTTCTGCCATTGCCTTTTTCTATGAAAAAATGTGAAAATAGCCGTGGATAGTGGCGCAAGTAGGGGCGCATTTTGTATAATAGAAGATACGAACGCCTGTTCTCTTTGGGCGATTTGATGCAAAGAAAGTGGAAGGAAGACCATGCTTAGTTTTATTCATGCCGGGGATGTTCACCTGGGCAATCCCTTTACCGGGTTGAGCCAAAATCTGAGCCCGGACTTTCAAAAAAATGTGCAATTGGCAACCTTTACGGCGCTGGACCGCTTAGTTGAATTTGCGGTTGATCAAGAGACCGACTTGGTCTTATTCCCAGGTGACCTGTACCACGGTTCCGATAATTCACCACTGATTCAGGAGCGCTTAACAAAGGCTTTGACCCAATTGGACCAGGCTGGTATTTGGTCCGCCATTTCCTTTGGAAACCATGATTTTCAGCAAGGACAGCAGGTTCATCCAACCTGGCCAGACCGAGTTTTGGTTTTTGGCCCAGAAGTTGAAACAAAGACGATCACGACAAAATCAGGAGCGAAGGTCGCTATTTCGGCTTTTTCTTATACGGACCGGCAGCACCGCCAGTCGGCTTTGCCGGATTTTCCGGTTAAGCAGGTGGGGGTTGATTATCACTTGGGGATGTACCACGGCGTGGTTGGCCAGGATGGTGAGAACTATGCGGCCTTTTCATTACCGGACATGGTGGCCAAGGGCTATGATTACTGGGCTCTCGGCCACATTCACGTCCGCCAAATTCTGCACCGTAACCCCGTAGTCGCCTATTCTGGGAACCTTCAGGGCCTCAACCGCAATGAGGATGGCGAAAAGGGTTTTTTCCTGGTTTCCGACCAGGATGGTCAAGGTCTAGTACCGGAATTTTATCCGGTTGCGCCCGTTTTGTGGCAGCGGGTTCAAATCCAAAACTGTCCTGATTTGGCAACTTTGCAGAGCCAGTTAAATGCTTACCACTGGGAACAGCCAACTCTGGTGATACTTGAATTAACGGGGCAGGTTGGTCCGGATATTGAGGCGGCTGCACGTTTTGGGACCTTGCTGGAAAGTCTGCAGGCCAGCCGGAAAAGTGACAGTGACTACTGGCCGGTGAAAGCCCAGATTGTCACAACGGCTGCTAACCAAAAGCGCCCAGCGTTGCCCGCTGATGTTGACCTGCAGGCGGCCATTCGCCAGGTGGTCCAAGCAGACAGCGTCGGTCAGTGGCTTTCAGACCAGGCGCCAACGTTTATCAGAGATTATTTTTATTCAGAAGAGGGCCAGGCCGACTTAGCCGACCGCCTTTACCAGGACTTAGTGGAAGGAGGCCAGGATGAAGATTAAAACGATTCATATTTCTGGTTTTGGCCGCTGGTCGGATTTAACACTGACAGATTTAGCCGACTTTCAGGCCTTTTTTGGTCAAAACGAAGCTGGAAAATCGACCCTCAAGGCCTTTATCTTGGGTGTTTTATTTGGTTACAAGGCCCGAGCTAGCCAAAAATACGAGCCCCGGTCTGGTGCGGCCTATGGTGGCTACCTCGATTTAGAAATCAGCCAGGGGACCTACCGCATTCAACGGATGAACCGAACGCAGTCGGAGTTAACGGTCGTTAACTTGGCGGACGGTCAGGCCCTGGCCGATGGCGAAGGATTTTTGACCCAATTATTTGGGCCGCTTAGTCGAAAAGACTATGAGCAGATTTTTGCTTTCGATGCTAAGGACCTGCAACTAGTCAACCAGTTAACGGGTCCTGATTTGGAAAAGCATTTGTTGACCTACACGCAACCGCGGGCGTCGAAGTGGCTAGCCTGGGCGACAGACCAGCAAAAAGACGGGAGTCAGCTCTTTGCCAAACAAAAAACGGGGAAGCGTCCGCTTAACCTAGCCAGTCAGGCTTACCAACAACGGCAGGAAAGTCGCTTCGATCAAGCGCAATCGCTAAACCAGTACCTTGAAAAGGGCAACCAGGTGGAAGACTTGCAGAAAAAAATTGCGAGTCAAGACCAACAATTGGCAACCATCAAGGAGCAGCTAACAGCGACTCAGGATTTGTTGTCCTATTGGGACCTTTATCAAGAAGCGCTGGCGTTGGAGGTCGCAGGGGCCGATGGGGGCCAGCAGGTCAACCGTCCCCAACAAAAAATTAGCACCGCGGACCAGGACAAGTTACAGCAACTAGCCCTGCAACTTGACTGGCTTAACCAACAGCTAGCGGAGGCGAATGAGCGGCGGGCGAAACTCAAAGATGTTCAACTGGCCAACCTCAACCAGGCCGAAATTGTGGCCGTACTCCAGGAACTGACCGAAACGAGTCAGGCCCTCAAGGGGTTACTTGGCCAAATCCACAGTGCCAACCAGCAGGTCGAAAAGTTTAACCAGCAATTCCAGGGTCAGGCACCAGAACCGCTTGATACCGCTGATTTCCGCCTCCTGCAGGAACGCAACTACTGGTTGGGTGGAGCAGTGGCCAGTGTGGCGCTGTTAGTTGGCGCCTTTGCCTTAGGGCTGGGCCTTCCAGTTGTGGGACTGCCAGTCGTCGCCACGGTGGTCGCGGGTTATTTGGCCAAACGTCACCATGACCGAGTTGCCGAAGTGATGGCCCCCTTTGCGCCATGGGATAAGGAAACGATTGTAGCGGGTCAGTACGATGCCCTGTTGGCTCAAGATGCTAAAAAGCGGTCACGTGACCTGGGCCGCCAGGCTCAGACATTAGCTGGCCAAATCAGTCAACGCTTGAACCAGATTGATGCCAAGCGTTTTGCCCACCTGCAAGAATCAATGGGGGACAATTACCAGGACCTTCTGGCTGCGGTGGACCAGGCTGGTCAATTGTACGGTTTGGATCCGGCTGCTGGCTTAAAGCGCCGAGTAGAAAAGGATCATGCGGCAGACTTGGAGCACCAGCTTTATCAGGAACGAGACCAGGTGCAGGCGCAGTTACAAACGACTTTGCAGGACAACGGTTTGGCCTCGCTTGACCAGCTGTCAGCCGCCTTGGCCAAGCAAAATGACCGGGCTAAGAACGACCAGCGCTTGGCTGATTTATACCAACAGATTGGTGCAGACCGCCGCAAACAATTGGTCAAATATCGAAACCAGCCTGCCTTAGAGCAGGCAGTGGCTGATTTGGCAGAGGACCAAAAGGGCCTCGAATTTGCTAAGGACCAGGCCACCAAGCAGGTCCAAGCCCTGCAAGTTGACCAGGCCGCCTTGGTTTCCGAAAGCCAGTTCCAGGATTTGACCCAGGAAGTGGCCAACCAGGAGGCACGCTTAACTGAGGACTTTGGTCGATACCTAGAGAAGTCGCTCTTGCCAGCCTTGATTCAAAACATTTTTAACGGCCAAGACCAGGACTTAAGTACTCGGGTCCAAGACCAGGCGGGAACGTACCTTCACCGCTTGACCCTAGGGCACTACCAAAAAATGCAAATTACCGAGAAGCAGGTGCAGGTCTTTGACCGAGACAACCAATCCTTTACCTTGGCTGAATTGTCGACCGGGGCAGCGGACCAGGCCTATTTGGCCGTTCGCTTGGCCTTGATTACAAGCTTACAGCTAACAGAGGACCTGCCCATCTTAGTCGATGACGCCTTTGTGAATTTTGATGAGAACCGTCAGGCTGAAGTGCTATCCTTATTACAGGACCTGGCACGTGACCGGCAAGTCCTGTTCTGGACCTTCACCAGTCAAAAAGCAGCCGACCAGGAGATTAATTTAGGAGAGATAAATGGCTAAGTTATTACTGCAGTACCATGAAAATGACGCGGTTGACGCCTTTGCCTTGTTAAAGAAGGCCGACGTTCGCCAAACCAAGACCGGCAAGGATTATCTGGCCTTGACCTTTTCGGACAGGTCGGGTGATATTCCTGGAAACCTTTGGGATGTGACCAAAGAGGGCATTGACCAGTTCCAGGCTGGTCGAGTCGTTAAGGTTACCGGTACCCGGTCAGCCTTTAAGGGTAGCCCACAAATTCAAATCAGTCAGCTCCGCTTGACTGAAGACGGTGAGCCTAGCTCAGCGGCAGACTTTATCAAAAGTGCGCCCGTTAAAAAGGCTGATTTGGAAGCGGAATTAACGGACACAATTTTTAAGATTACCCAGCCAACATGGAACCGCTTGGTTCGTCAATTGTTCAAGAAGTTCCATGATGACTTTATGGAATTTCCGGCGGCCAAGACGAACCACCACGCCTTTGCTCGTGGCTTGGCCTTCCATAGCCTATCAATTGCACGCTTGGCGGATAAGGTGAGCGACCTTTACCCTCAGTTAAATAAGGACTTGTTGTTGGCCGGTGCACTGCTGCACGACTTGGGTAAGGTGATTGAGCTTTCGGGTCCAGCCTCAACGGAATATACCCGGGCCGGTAAGTTGATTGGTCATATCACTTTGATTGACGAGCAACTAGTGTTGGCAGCTAATGAGCTCAAAATGGATTTGAACCAGGAAGATGTTCTGATTTTACGGCACGTTGTGCTGGCTCATCACGGGCTTCTGGAGTACGGATCACCCGTTCGCCCTCAGATGATGGAAGCCGAAATTCTTCATCAGCTGGATGAGATGGACGCCTCAATTCAAATGATGACGGGCGCCATGGAACAAACCGAACCTGGCGAGTTCTCAAAGCGAATTTTCGCTATGGATAATCGAGCATTCTACCGTCCGGAGAGCGTTCAAAGAACAGAAGGACTAACGGATGATGACTTGCCACCACTGCCACCGGAAGACCCGGAAGCGGGTTCGCCAATCGACCCAACGGCGCTGTTTTAAGCCCGAAACGGTGGCGCGTGGCCTTAAGTAAAGCTCAACAAGAGCGGGACTGCGAATACCTGGGCTAACCCAAAGCCCATCCACAATTCAGCCACATCAAAAAAGAGGATTCCGATTGGAATCCTCTTTTCTTTTTTTAATTGTTACTGATTGATTAAACGCCAGCGGTTAAGTAACCTGACAAAGAGTTTTTCAAATCAGAATCCTTGATGCTAACATCATCCTTACGGAGAATCTTACCAACAATCTTTTGAATCTCAGTTGCGTTGTTTGAATCGCTCAAGAAGTCGTTAGTCAACTTATCCTTCAACTTCTGCTCAACCTTGCTTTCGGCTGGCTTACTTGCCATCTTGTCAGTGCGGACAACATAGTAGTTTGAACCAGATGAAGGCTTAACAGGTGATGATGAGTAAGAACCGGCATCCTGGTTAAAGGCGGCCTTACGGATTTCAGAATCAACATTGGTATTTGTTGAATCGAAGGCAGGCAACTGACCGGACTTGTTAACTTGTGTATTCTTTGATGAATATTGCTTGTAAACGTCATCCCATGAAGTACCGTTGTTCAAGGAATCGATGGCCTGTTGAGCGGTATCTTGGTCCTTTGCCGTAATCAAAGAAATCGTCGTCTCAGGGACGTAGTTGTTATAGGCGTCGTTCAACTTATCCTTTGAAATCTTGTAGTTAGCCTTAACTGCTGCATTCATCACAAGCTTTTCGCGCAGTGATTCTTTGTACTGAGTGTCCGTCAACCCTGACTGAGTCAACATAGTAGCAAATGAATCACCATATTGAGCCTTGGCTGTTGTGTAAGCGTTGGTTACGTCTGATTTTGAAACTTGTGATCCGTAATGCTTTTCCAAGACCTTATCAATCACCATTTGGGCGAAGACTTGCTTACCAGCAGACGAGGATTTTACCTTGTCGTAGTATTCTTCTTGGGTGATTTTACCGGCATCGGTCGTGGCCAATGTCTTCGAAGTGGACAAACCGAGGTAGGCAACGCCAGCAACAAAGACGATGACGATGAATCCCCAGATAACTTTGCGGTGCATAAAATTAGTTTCCTTCCGAGTTGAAATAATTGATACAAAGACTATTCTATCACAGTTTTGAATCGTTCGACTGCGTTGCCTTCATTTTTTCTTGAACTTCCTTGATTCGATCGAGGTGAACTTGGTTTTCATATTGGGTACGCTTGGCTGCCCGCTGTAATTCTGCCAAATCAGCTTGGTTTGCCTCGAGCGCTTGCGTTAAGACGGTGACTTGCTTTTTTGCACGCTGACTGAGGCGCAAAATCGTCTTGAATTCCGTGATGGTTGCTTTTACTCGTGCAAATGCCATGGCTTACTCCAGTTCTTTCTTAATATTTTGAGCGAGTTCCTCGTAGCGACTTTCATCGTACTGGTCAGAATTGTCAATCGTTGGTGCTAGGGCATCGTTGAGACCGTCACCATCGCGACGGGGAATCAGGTGCCAGTGCGAATGGATGACGGTTTGACCAGCTGAAGGACCATTGTTGGATGAGATATTGATACCGGTAATGGTCTTATCGGCAGCCTTGATGGCGCGAGCCAAGACCGGCAACTTCAACAAAACCTTTTGAGCGATGTCATCATCGTAGGCGAAGATGTCATCGACGTGCTTTTTGGGAATTAAGAGCGTGTGACCAGGGGTAACCTGGGAAATATCCAAAAAGGCGAGTAAGTCGTCGTCTTCATAGACTTTATAAGAAGGAATTTCTCCTGCGATGATTTTGTCAAAGATATCTGCCATAATGGCCTCCTTTTTCCTGTATTGCTTTATTTTCTATTATAGCAAAATTCAGGCAAAACAACCGTTCTCAGACTAGAACCTGGTATAATAATGGCTATGGGACTATCAATTACAAAATTATATGGTGGCTATGCTGGCCAGGATGTCTTAAAAGACGTTTCCATCACGGTGCCCGATGGGCAAATCGTCGCCTTAATCGGCTTAAATGGAGCCGGAAAGTCGACAACCTTCAAGCATATTATTAGGGAACGACCAATTCGAGCAGGAAAGGTGGTTTTGAACGAGGTGGACCTCGTCCAGAATCCAACCGCCTTTAAGGAGCAGTTGGCCTATATTCCAGAACAGCCAATCCTTTATGACGAGTTGACTCTGGCGGAACATATTCATCTCATGTTGGCCAGTCATGGTCTTGACGACCAGGCACATTGGCATCAGGCGATGACCTTGTTGGCAACATTCCGCTTGGATGATAAGTTGCACTGGTTGCCTAAGCATTTTTCCAAGGGCATGCAGCAAAAGGTGATGTTAGTGGCAGCTTTCAGTCTCGAAGCACCATTAATGGTCATCGATGAGCCATTCCTTGGTCTAGATGTTTTGGCCCAAAAGGCTTTGGTCCAACTAATGGAAGACCGAACCAAGGCGGGTGGCGCAATCCTTTTGACGACACATTTGCTGTCCTCGGCGGCAGCCTTTGTTGATCAATTTGTCTGGCTGGACCAGGGCGAGGTTCGCGAGCAGGCAAGCCCCGAAGAATTGGCGGCCGAACACCAGATATCCTTAGCTGAAATGGATGAACTCTTTTCATGACGGCTGACAGTAAGAAACTTGACTTAAACCGGCTCTACAAAGACCGGTCAGCGGCTACGAATCGGCAAAATCAGCGTTACCTTCGCCTGCTGTTTAACGATCATTTTGTCGTCTTTCTTCTTATTGTAATAGGGGCGGCCATCTTGGCCTTTCAATCATTAGCCAAGAAGTCCCTGGAAACGCCAATTGCTTTTTTACCATCCTATTGGCAGATGGGTCTGATTTTCTGGTTGGTATTAGGACAACAGTTTGGCTCCTTTGTGACTTACCTCAAACCAGCCGACAGGGTCTTTCTCTCAGCCAGTGATGACTTCCTGACGAAGACCTACCTTAACCAGGCTTGGCGTCGGTCCTTCATCTTGGCTACCGGTTGGCAGATTGCTTTTCTTGGCCTTGCCTGGCCAGTGATGAATATTGTCGGTCTTGGTAATCCTGTTGATTGGTCGCTATCCTTGCTTACCTTAGTGGCAAGTAAGGCCTTCATGCTTGTTCAGGCCCTTGACCGTCATGAGCGGGGGAATACCTGGACCGGATTTGACCAAACTCGAGCAAGTTGGCTAATTCGCCTTGCCATGCCATTTGTTTTGGTCTTGGCGATTGTTTTGCTACCTGATCCATGGCGACTTTGGGTTTTGTCGGGATTAACGGTGATTCTAGCAGCGGTTGCAGTGACTTGGTTTTTGCAACACCAAAAGGCGCAGCGTGCGATTGATTGGCATGTCGCTTTGACAACGAGTCAGCGGCACAGTCAGGCAGTCAGGCAGTTTTACGGCCTCTTTGCTCAGGTACCCAATCAGGGTGCCGTGGTCAAACGACGGGCCTACCTGGATAACTTGCTTGGCCGGTTCTCCTTTCAAAAGGAGCCGATGCGTCGGTTGTTCTGGATTAAGCTCCTGCGCGGTGGGGACGAGCTCGTCTTAGTTCTTCGGCTGGTTGTAGTTGGGCTGATTTTACTGGTGGCTTTGCCCAAGGATAGCTATTACCTGCAAGCGGCGGGGATGGCGGTGTTGGTCTACTTAATCAACTTTCAGTTGCTGCCGGTCTTTGAAAAGACGCGGGCGGTGCTGTGGTCTCGGTTAGCCTTTGCGGATAAAAATCAGCAAGAAAAAACCTTCTTAGTTGTCCTGGCCGAAATCACTAGTACCGTGATTGGCTTGACCTTCTTGCTGATGTTGCTGATAGCGGGTCCTGCGGCTGCCTTAGCTGTTTTGGCAGGCGGTCTACTTTTAGCCTTAGTTCTTTATGGACTTTGGCTGCCAAAAACTTTACACAAAAAGAATTAAAAGGAAATACTTATGCATTTACGTTCAAAACCATGGGCCAAACCTTGGCTTGAAGCTCACACTGATTTGGTCATTGACCAGGAACACGCACAAAAGTTGCGCGGCCACTGGCAAGAAATTTTTGACCAAGACCAACCAATCCATGTTGAAATCGGTTCCGGAAAGGGTCAATTCATTATGGAAATGGCCAAGAAGAATCCGCATATCAACTATATTGGGATGGAAATTCAAGAAACGGCCGTGGCGATTGCTGCCCGCAAGTCTTTTGAGGCCGTTGGCATTTTGCCAAACCTGCGTTACCTTTACGGTAATGGTTCAGGAGTGGAAACTTATTTTGAGAAGGGCGAAATCCAAAAGATTTACCTGAACTTCTCTGATCCATGGCCAAAGTCACGACATGAAAGCCGTCGTTTGACTTATAAGACCTTCTTGTCTTCTTACCGAGCAGTTTTGCCAGAGGGTGGGGAAGTCGAATTCAAGACTGATAACCGCCATCTGTTCGAGTATTCTTTGGTTTCTTTCATGGACTTTGGAATGCGCTGGACGCCAGAAGACTATACCTTGGACTTGCATGCTGATGCTGACAAGGTTGAAGGCAACGTTGAAACGGAGTATGAACAGAAGTTCATGGCCCTGGGACAACCAATCTATAAGGTGAAGGCTCACTTTTAAAGACGTTCTAAAAAACGACCGAGAGGTCGTTTTTTTATTGTCTTGAGAATGTTTGGGTGTGGAATGGATAGGTTCGGAGCCAGCAACGCCTGACGGCAAAACAAAAAATCCTCTTATCAACTTTGACTGGGAAGCATAGTAACGCGACCAATCAATTTGCTGGTAAGAGGATTTTTCTGTGGGGAGGTTTCCTTTTAAAGGAAGTTTCTGGTGTTGCGGAAACCGTCGATTGCAAGCTTGGCCGAAAGTTGGTCGGGGAAGCGTTGGACGTGGAGGTTAACGATGTCGGAGTTAGCAAACAGCTCGACTCGCTGAACAAGGTAGTGGGGGGTGTCAACGCCAGTTGTTAGCGAAACGATGTCACCGCGACGGGGAGTGATGGGCAGTTGAACGTCAGTTTCGACGCGGGCTGAGGCCATAATAAAGTTGTATTGAACCATGGGCAATTTCCTTTCGCGAATTTGATGGTTGTGTACGAATGACTGATTTCCTACTAATATTTTATTGAAATTTCACCAGAAAGTAAATCAGATCGGCCGAGGCAGAGATGAAATTGTGCTTTTGGCTTAGTCAACTCTTATTGTATACCTTCGACTTATAAATGCAACAATTGTTTGTTCTTGATTAGTAAGATTGCTTAGTTTTTAACAGTGTGGTTTTTATTAGAAAATAATTGTATAATCGACACCAGTACGACACATTATTCTAAAATACTGTTGCGTACCTTTTGTTGCGAACCGGATTGGTGAAAATTAATATGACTGTGGTTAAGTTTAGAATCAGAGGGGGACAATTAAACAATGAGTAATACTAAGAAAATTATTGGACTGGCAGCCGCGACGGCTGCTCTGGCAGGAGTTGCTGCTTCAAATACGACAGCGCATGCCGATGACACCACCACCCAGGGGACGTCAGCTGCTAGCTCCGGTCAGACAGGAACATCGACGCAAACAAAGGCGCAGGCGCAGGCGCAGGCTGCTGTTGATACCCAGCAAAAAGTGGTGGACTCTGACCAGCAAGCTGTTGATTCCCAACAGGCTACTGTGAATAGTGCCCAACAGAATCTGAACAGCACCACGGCTGCCACAGCAACTGCCAATTCCGCTTTGGCGACGGCTAAGCAGGGAAGTCTTACCTCTGATCAGCAATCACAGGTTGCAACCGATAACCAATCTCTTGCAACAGCTAAGGCAAGCCTGGCACAAAATCAGTCAGCCTTGACACCGGCACAGCAGACGTTGCAAACGAATAACCAGACTGTAACTAGACTGTAACTGATTTGCAAAACAAATTGGCTAACACACCAAAGACTGTTGATGGTACAAGCGTAGCAACACCCACGGCTGATGATGGTGGCATAAGTAAAGGTGAGACGAATGGTACGATTAATTCGCAACAACAATTGCCATTGACATTGGTTAAGCCGGCTAATGTGGACCAAACAGCGAACAATGATAGTTTTTATGGTTGGTATACTGTCGGAGATGGTGACACATCAGCTAAGTTTGACGTGACTAATCAGGCACAATTGCAAGAATTACGTCAGTATGCGATGACCATTGTTAATTCTGGTCGTGCATCATTTGGGGTCAATCCGGTTAGTTCTTATGCACAGTTGGATACCAATATGCAGAAGGAAACGCAATTGCGTTATCAAGACCCAAAGGTAAAAAGTGGCTATCCTCACTATATGAATATTGATTATTTGAAGGGGATTGGTTTTATACCAAGCACTTATTCACAGGACTTTAGCACTTCTGGGGACTCAAGCCAAAATCCAACAACCATGTTACAGGCAAAGGTTTGGATTTTAAACGTTATTACCGCCATGGTCTATCAAGACGGATCCAACCAATGGGGACACCGCGATTCCTTGATGGGTATTACAGATGATTTGAAGCCAACAGCTGAATCTGCTAATCAGGGTATTGCGATTAATTTTAGTTTAAGCCCAATTAATGGTCAGGTTGAACAACTATACGATGTTTATGCTATCAATAGTGCTTCGCAACAGGCTTTGCTGGGACAACAGACAAAGTCTGCTAATGATACGACGGTAGATCCTTCGATTTATGTTGCTTCATCGACAAGTTCTACTAGCTCGCTATCAACAAGTGCCGCTACTACCTCAGCCGTTACGACGGATAGTGTCGATGAAACGGAGGAGCTTGGTGCCAGCGAGGTTGCTGATACAGCAACACAGGTGACAAATCCAACTTATACTGATTTGCAAAACCAAATTATCTTGGCCCAACAGGCGAAGGCTAATGCGCAGACAGCTGTTGATAATTTGAATAGCACGATTGCTAGCCTTAACCAGCAGATTTCTGATTTACAAAATAAAATTAAATCTGAGAGCAATGGTACAGTTGACGAGGCAGATGTTGCTGCTAAGCAAAAAGATTTGGAGACTGCTCAGTCAAATCAGGCTCAGGCACAGTCAACGTTGGATGCTGCTCAAAGTAAGTTAACTGATCTGCAAAAGCAATTGAGCACTGATACTGATGATTTGAAGTCGAAGCAGGCATTGCTGTCGCAGATTGAAGCGATTAGTAATACGCAACAGCCAACATCATCAACAACTAGTCAAGCACCAACAACGAGTGGAACGACGAGTGAGGGTTCAACGACAAGCGCCGCAAGTCAAACACCAACAACGAGTGGAACGACGAGCGAAGGCTCAACGACAAGCGCCGCAAGTCAAACACCAACAACGAGTGGAACGACGAGCGAAGGCTCAACGACAAGCGCCGCAAGTCAAACACCAACAATGAGTGGAACGACGAGCGAAGGCTCAACGACAAGTGCCGCAAGTCAAACACCAACAACGAGTGGAACGACGAGCGAAGGCTCAACGACAAGCGCCGCAAGTCAAACACCAACAACGAGTGGAACGGCGAGCGAGGGCTCAACGACAAGCGAAGCAAGTCAAACGCCATCAACGAGTGGAACGACCAACGGCGGTACGTCAACCACAGGCGGAACAACCAGTGGTGACACATCAACTACCGGCGGGGCAACTACCACGCCAACAAGCGGTGACACGACCGCAGCTGCAAGTACTCAGGGCACAACAGCAGCAACTTCAGCAGGTGATACGACGGCGGATGCAAGCGGTCAAGGTACAGCAGTAGCAGCCTCAAATGGTGCTACAACAGTGGCTGCAAGTGCTCAGGATGCAACAGCAACCCCAGTAGCAACAACTCGGGTTGCAAAGAATAGTTCGGTATTGCCAGCTACTGGTCAACGTAACCATGGTAACCAAAGTGTTCTAGCACTCGTATTTGCTGGTATTTTGGCAATCTTCGGGGTGACTAGCAAGAAAACCCGCGAATAAAAATAACAAGTTCTTCATTGTTTTTAACTGAAGCCAAAGGTTTTTAGAACCTTTGGCTTTTTTATGTGGCAGATTCTATAATTAATTCGAACGATAATTGAAAAACAAAAAACCCAAAGAATTCTTTACAATGGTAGTTGCTAGACAAACCATGAGGAGAAATTCTTTGAGCTATTC
>NZ_CAUZLM010000006.1:0-95792 GCF_963580165.1 Fructobacillus evanidus | reverse complement strand
CTATAGCATTGTTTTTTCCAAAGATAATAAATATTAACTTTGTCTTCTTTTGATAATTTAGACATAGTAAAACCCCGAAATTTGGTTGTCCAAATTTCGGGGTTCATATCACCCTAGGCCAGTGCTTTTTTAAATTAAAACTTTTTCCATTAAAATGTCACGTTGGGCATCCGTTCCCAGTTGGAACACATGGTCGGAAAAGGGCGTAAAGCCAATTTTTTGGTAAAAGGCGAGTGCGTTTTGATTATGTTCCCAAACGCCCAACCATACCCGACCCTTACCAAGTGCATTCGCCTGGTCAAAGGCCTGGTCCAGCAACTGCCGCCCCAAACCAAGACGTTGAAAGGCAGCCAAGAGGTAAATCCGTTCGACTTCAAGTGAACCATCGCCCTGCTCTTCTGACTGGGCCGAACCCCAATTCAACTTTAAATAACCTGCCAGATTGTCTTCATGAAAGACAAAATAGAACTGACTGTTTGGATTCTCCACTTCGGCCAATAGTTTATCGGTAGCATAAGCGGTATCCAAGTATTCGTTTAAATCAGCCGCTGAATTATCGTCAGCGAAAGTCTTCGCAAACGTCCGACGACTAATGTCTTGCAAGTCGGCAATATCAGCTGTCGTCACTTCTTTTATCTTTGCCATAGGCCCATTTTCCCCTTACTGCACCCGAAAGGCCGGGTCCGACAACGCCTCTGTTTCACGCTGAAATTCGGCCAAAAAGTTTTCCATAAAAGCAGACCGCCGCTGACCTTCTTCTTGTCCGGCCGGCGTATTCAATTGATCCGCTAATTTCAATAACTTTTCATAGAAATGGTTAATGGAAGTAGTTTGGTGGTGGCGGTATTGTTCCTTCGTTTGCAGTTGCACCGGTTTAATCGCTGGGTCGTACAGTGGGTGTCCCTTTTGCCCACCATAGGCAAAGGTCCGGGCAATACCGATTGCCCCCAGCGCTTCCAAGCGATCGGCATCCTGGACATATTGTCCTAATAAGGAAAGATCATAATGCTCTTTTAGGTTAGCGGAATAGGACAGATGGGTAATCGTTTCGGCTACCAACGCCTGCCCAATCGGCGCAATTCCAGACTGTCGGAGCAAGTCTTCCACTAAAACTTCCTGAGCAGCGACATCAGCCACCACCTTGTCATCAATCGTGTCGTGAAGCAAGGCGGCCGACTCTAAAATTGCCTGGTCCTGTTCACTGACCTGACCATGGTCTTCCTCATAGAGGGTGACTGCCAACCGAGCCACTTGCCGGGCGTGCAAAAAATCATGCCCAGAAGTATCACCCGCCAATGTTTCGCTTGCAAAGTTTCGAATCGCCGTTAAATCAATCGCCACTAGATATCCCTTCTATTCAAAAACGCCCCTTCGTCCGAATATTCAACCGAAGTAAGAACTCCTCAAATGTCCAACCGTAGAGGTAGCAAAAAGACAGTAAGAGGGTCAAATCAGGACTGACCTTCCCCGCCTCATACTTGGAAACCGCACTTTGACAAATGTTCAACGCATCCGCCACCTGAACCTGTGTCAAATGGGCTTCCTTGCGTCCAACCTTGAGTTCGTGCGCAATTTTCTTCTGGAGCCGATAGCGAAAAGAAAGGTCTCTTAAAACTTTTTTCAAATCGCCTGGCGGTCCCCAGCTAAAATTTGTGACCATATTACGTCCTCCAATTAATGAAGAGCGTAATCAAAAAATTCCTATACTAAATTCTTGCTTCTATTGTAACCAAAACCAGCCGAATTTGCACCGTAAATTATCACGCCAAGGACAGCCTAAGAAAGACAACTCGTTGATAATCAAAAAGCCCCGAATCCTGATTTTTCAGCAATTCGGAGCACTTTTTAACAAGATAAATTTTTATAGGTAAACACCAGAAATCGGTAACCCGAGGGCAACCAAGTAAATGGCCCAGCCAAAGATTAAATAACCAACCATTTCGACCACCAATTCATAAACGGAACGGTGCCAGAAAAAAGGAATCGTCTTGAAGGCTGGCAAGAGAAAAATATCGACCGCAATCCAGAGAATGAAGCCAAACATCGTGCCCAGCCCATAGGTCAAACGGCCGTCAAAGTTAGCAGCTAAAACAAAAAAGATGGCCATCAGCATCGAATAAACATAGTAAACACTTAAGGCAATAAATGGAACGGACTGGTCACCGGCTACGGTTAGGCTTTTTTGCGCTTCTTTTTTAGTCAAACCGAGTTGCTGTAAGAAGGCCATAATCGGTCCATTTTGTGTTGCCATCTGACTACGGGGAGGCAGCGTTTTCGTCCAACCGAATCGGACCATGCCGCCAAACAAACCAGCCAGGGCCCCGACCCAAACTGCGTTAAAGATGATGTTGAACATAGAACTGTTTCTCCTCAAAATAATTCTTTTTAATCATAACACTTTGCCCTTAGAAAAAGCAGTGTTATAATGCAGAAAAAGACGATAGGAGTCACATTCATGCAGATTCAAGTGACAACAGAAAATGGCTATTTGCCGGCCGCTTACAGCAAGTTTGCCAACGATAACGAAAAATCAGGTCGCTACCCCATTCAATCATTCCCTTTTGAGGTGACTGACCTCCCCGCTGGCACCAAGTACCTGGCCTGGGCCTTCATTGATTTTGATTCGATTCCTGTGATGGGTTTTCCCTGGATTCATTGGTTAGCCGCGAACTACCCCGTGACGGGCGATACAGTCTCAGTGCCAGCCAACTTAGCGCAACTGGCTGCTAATCACAAGACTGATATTGTCAATGACGGTTTTGTCCAGGGGGAAAACTCTTCTTATTCTCGCTATATTCAAGAGAAAGATCCCAAGCTCAAGCAAACTTATATCGGACCCGTGCCACCAGACCATGACCACCGTTACACCCTCATGGTTATTGCCTGCAAAGACAAACTGCCCGTGACGGCCGGCTTTTTCTTAAATGAACTCCATCACCTCGAACAGGATAACCCAGCAGTCATTTTAGCTAAGGCCAGCGTTGACATCTTGGCTAAAGCTTAACGGTTTTCACCGATAGCTAACTGCTAACCGAACACAACGCTCGTTGATATCTTGACCCAAGCTTAACGGTTTTCACCAGAAAAACACTTTTTCAAAGTTTAAGTTTCACATTTTTTGTCTAAGAAATGCTTAAGCTTGTCCCGGTCATTTTTTTCTTTGGTATACTTAACCCTTGGATGGCACTTGCAAATCCTGATTTTTTCAGGAATTCTCGGCAAAACTTTTCATAAAAGCTGTCAATCAACAACTGCGTTTTTTGACAACCCGGAAACAAGTTCTATATCCTGGTATTTAAGATACAAACGGAGGATTGTCTGTTGAAAATTAAACGCGAAAATATGAAAGATTACTATACTTTCACCTCGACTGCCGAACTAACACTGTTCTTGGGCATCGAGCGTGAAACGCTCTTTCAACGAGCTAAGATGCGCGGGATTGATTTAAACGGCACGTATACCGAAGAAGAATTAACGGCATTAAAGCCTGCCAAAGAGTCCGCACTTGCTGATTTAAACATCGATAGCGAGGCTGAAATCGAAATCTTAAAGATGCGTCTAGAAATGTTGGAGTCCCAGCTTGGCTATAAGGACCGACAACTCGATGATCGCAAACAGCACATCGATACCTTAAAGTCGACCTTGGAAAAGGCCGAACAAAACCTGGAAAAAACGCAAACAACCGTTGACCAGCAACAACATATTCAAATGGCAACCCTGTCACAGTTAGACAAGGTTACCTCTCGTGTTCAACGAATTGAAATGGAAGACGAGCAAAAAAAGCACTGGTGGTCTCGTAGTAAAAAAGACAAGAACGATCAGAGCAAGTAAAAATCTAGACCTAAAAGGCCAGCTACCGATATTTTATCGGTGACTGGCCCTTTTTTGTTTGACTTGTACTTCTTGTATTAAAACTTAGAATTTTTCTGCTGATTAAAAATGAAAGATAAAAACCTTACTTCACCCGGTCGAGGTACTTTTGCGCCAACTTCGTCATTGCCTTTTCCCAATCGCCGTTTGCCTCATCAAAATAGCGGTCCAAAAGGCGCTTTTGCTCCAAGTTAATTTGATCATTAAGGTCAATACCCTCTGGGGTTAACTGCAAATATTTGACGCGCTTATCCACCGTTGACCGGTGTTCTGTCACTAAGCCCTTCTCCATTAAGTCGCGAATGGCAACGTTAGCCGCCTGCTTGGAGATACCGATGAGAACCAGAATTTTCTTGATGTTCACATCTTCTAGGGAAGAAATAATAAAGAGCATTCGGTGCTGGTTTTGAGTTAAATCATATTGCGAAAGGTCAACCAGTGAAGCGAATTCCTGATAGGCAAAGAAGATTGTTGGTAATTTTTGATCGATTTCCAAAGGAAATCCTCCTTTTTAGGTCAATTAGGTTGACATAGTTAAAAATAGGGTCTATAGTTCTTGTTATAGGTAAAGATAATTGACCTAAAAGAAAGGAAGAACTTTTATGACTGAATATACTATATCAGATTATCTCTTGGATGTAATCAAAACCATGGGTGGCGACGAGATTCTCGGTGTCCCCGGTGATTACAACCTCCAATTCTTGGACCATATCACCCATCGTAACGATATGAAATGGGTCGGCAATGCCAACGAATTGAACGCCTCCTACATGGCCGACGGCTATGCTCGCGAAAAGGGCTTTGCAACCTTCGTAACGACCTTCGGTGTTGGTGAATTAAGTGCCATCAATGGCTTGTCCGGCAGTATCGCCGAACACGTTCCTGTTTTGGAAATTGTTGGTGCCCCAACAAACGGCGTACAAAATGCCGGCAAATTAGTGCACCATACCTTTGGTGACAGCGACTTTGACCGCTTCATCAAGGCCCACGAAACATTGGGTATCAAAACGACTATCTTGGATGAAGGCCACGCCATCGACCAAATCAACGAAACATTGACGTACATCGCCAATGAAAAGAAGCCTGCTTACCTTGTTTTGCCAAGTGGCTTGGTTAACACACCCGTTAACCCTGCTTTGAAAGCAGGTATTAACGACTTGTTTACCACAGCCGAAAAATCAGCCCCTGCTTCAATCGAAGCGATTAAGCAAGCCGCAGCAAAGGCTAGCCACCCAGTGATTGTCGTTGGCCACGAAGTCGACCGCTTTAACTTGGGCCAAGCCATTCAAGACTTTTCATTGAAGAATAACATCCCCGTTGTCGATCTTGGACTGGGTAAGGCAGCCGTTGATGAAACCTTTGCCAACTTCGTTGGTACTTACAACGGAACGATTTCAGACGAAGCTATTAACCACTTCGTTGCCGATGCAGATGTTGTCTTTGTCTTGGGTGCTAAGTTGACCGACTCTGTTACTGGTGGCTTCACGCAAGAATTCGATGACAGTCAAACCATCACGCTCTCAACTCGCCGTGGCACAATCTTTGGTCAATCTTTGCCAGCAGACTTTGACTTTGTTGCCACTATCCAAGGCTTGGCCACAACTGATTTGAACTTGGATTTGCCTGCCGTACAAAAGCCAGCAGAACCTGCTACTCTACAGGCTAGTGACCAACCTTTGACTCAGGCCTTCTATGACCGGGCCTTGCAAGACTTCATTACCGGTGACAAGACCTTGATTGTCGAACAAGGAACATCCTTCTTCGGTTTGGCAAGTCAAAACTTGGCCAGCGGTGCTAAGTTCTTCGGTCAACCATTGTGGGGCTCAATCGGCTACGCCTTCCCAGCAGCCATTGGTGCTCAATTGGCTAACCCTGACCGCCGTGCCGTTTTAACCACTGGTGAAGGTTCACTGCAATTGACTATCCAAGACTTTGGTTTAGCCTTGAAGGAACACTTGAACCCCGTTTTGTTCATTATCGAAAACACCGGCTACACGGTTGAACGTGTTATTCACGGGATGAACGAACCTTATAACGATGTGCCAAAGTACCGTTATGACTTGATTGCTCCCGCCTTTGGTGCCAGCGCCGACCAATACGACTTCATCGAAGTTTCAACTGAAGAAGAATTGATTGCTGCCATGAAGAAGGCCGACCAAGAAACTGACAAGATGGTCATCGTTCAAGCCAACATGGGCATGAAGGATGCACCTGCTCAGTTGATTGAAACTGGTATCCGCTTCGAAGCTCAAAACCACTAAGATTCATTCTCCACACCATTTCCTTTTCTGCTTATTGCTTATATAAAATCAGCACCCCTTTCGCCTCGGCAAAAGGGGTGTTTTTAGTTGCTAGAAATGGAGGCCGATTTTAAAATCAATTGCCACCATTTCAGCAGCAAAGACGGGCATACAAAAAAGCCATCCAGCAGGTTTTCCTGACTCGCAGCCCCGAAATTCATTGGTTCAAATTTCGGCGTTGTTCGTTTCATCCTGCCAAACGGCTGATTATTTTTTAATTAGTAGCAAAGAAGTGATTACGTTCTTTTTCAACGTTCTTCTTGACGGTATCACTATACCAGAACGGCACGATTACCCGACCGACAACGTGTTCCTTGGAAACAAAACCAAAGTAACGACTATCGTTTGAAACAGAACGGTGATCACCCAAAACGAAGTAGGCATCCTTGGGAACAACCGTCTTTCCCTGGTCTGATTTCTTCCACATGCCCGTTGAAGACAACGTACCAAGCGACCAAGTCGAACCGAAACTAGCTTCCGTTCCAGTCTGCTGTTCATCTGATGAGATAAAGGACTCGTTGACCTTCTTATTGTTGACGTACAGGTCGCCATTACGGTATTCAACCGTGTCACCAGGCAAACCAATCACACGCTTAACGTAGTCCTTGTTACCGGCCTGGATGCGCGGATCTTCCTTCCGGGCATCAAACACAATCACATCTCCGCGTTTGGCTTCATGGGTCTTAGTCACCAAAACCTTTTGCTCGTCTAACAAGTTCGGCGCCATCGAATCACCATTGATGGTCACGACGTTCACCAAGAAAGTGGTCACGACCAAGTAAACTGCAATACCAAAAGCAATTGGAGCAATCCAATTCCAAAGAAAGCTCAAAAATTTTTTCATATTCATTTCCTTAATTGATTTTACTATTATGTAGTCCTGAACTAAAAATCAGGAGCGCACGGTATTAATCGTTATATGATAGATTTTATCACTTGTTCGCCCATTTGTAATGAAATGATAGATGCCATGGGTCAAATGCAAGTCTTTTAAGTCCGAATCCATGTATAAATCAGGAACGATATCCGTCGGATTAGGGCCAGGAAATGCCCTCTGCCAGTCAATAATCAGGTTGTTCTCAAAGGAAAAGGCCAGGACCCGGTAGTCCAACACGGGTGGTTGAGTGGCTTCAGCCCCAGGGTCAACCTCTTCTTGGACCGAGACCCAGTAATCCTTTCTCGTTAGGTTCATGTCAGCAATTTTCAACTCTATGAGCCTCCTTCCGCGCTTCTCCCAACTGCTTACTTCGTCTTTGGTAGTTGGGCCAAAATCGCATCCTCAAACGGGATGGATGGCAGCGCACCAGGCTGAGCCACCGTCAAAGAAGCCGCCGCCACGCCATACTTGATAGCACCCTCGATATTGGCAAAGGATGGCACCAGTCGTGACAATAAGGCGCCAATAAAGGTATCACCGGCCGCTGTTGTGTCGATAGCGGTTGTCTTAATCGCATTGACCGTGACCTCCTTGCCATCGACTGATTTATAAAAGGCCCCCTTGTCTCCGAGGGTAATCAACACGTGCTTAACGCCCGCCTTGAAGAAGAAATCAGCATTTTGAATCAAAGACTCGCGGTCCGTGACCGGGATGTTGGTTAGGAGCTCCGTCTCGTGCTCGTTTGGAATCACCAAGTCGCTTTCCGCCAACAATTCCTTGGGAAAATTTTCTTGGTCTGGAACAGGTGCTGGGTTCAAAACCGTCACCACCCCGGCCTCGTGAGCATCCTTAAAGGCTGAAAGCACCGTTTCCAAAGGAATTTCCAACTGGGCCAAGCAAAAGGCTGCATCCTCAAAAGCGGCCTTTTGGTCCCAAACATCCTTGGCTAAGAGTTGGCCGTTGGCCCCCTCATAGACGTAAATAATATTATCACCAGTGGCCTTAGAAACCGTAATATAGGCCTGACCCGTTTCGGCATCCTGCGATTCCAAAACATAGTCAAGGTTTAAACCATCCTCTTGAACCCGTCCAGCTAAATCAAAGCCGGCACCAACCTTGGTAATAAAGTTGGCTTGACCACCAGCGCGGGCAACAGCCACCGCCTGGTTGAGACCCTTGCCACCCATGACTTCTTCTTGGTGTTGGGGCGTCGAGAGCGTTTCCCCGCTATTGGCTAACCGGGGCACCCGGGTAACTTTATCCAAATTAGTTGAACCGATAATTGTTGTCTTCTTGACCATGACGAAATCCTTTCGCAGCCGTCAGTTACTTGACTTTCCTTCTACTATTTTACAAGAAAAGAGCCCGTTTTTCTGCCTGCATTGCAGACTTTTCCCAATAAATGGTACGTTGCTTAAGTCGTCTTTTGTTGCCCTTGATAAATCAGCTTCGTAAACCGTTCTGATTTTGGATCATAGTGCGCTTGATAAGCATCGACAATCGTACTCTTCGCACTTTCACCAGACTTCGTCACGGTACTTTTGACCTCAATCGTCATATCACCAACCTTATTCCCCTTCTGAAAGGCCTGCGAGCCCTCATAGGTTGACTGGAGCTTCGTCGAATTAATCTGGCTCTGACTGTCATCATCCGGCATTACCTGATTAATCACTTTGGCATTCGTCACATCATTTTTAACAATATTTTGCTTATTATTAGCGTACTCTTCATCATTTGACCACTGATAAAGATTTTTCATCAAATCATCCGCCTTCGTTCCAGCGGTTTTGGCCTGGCTTTGACTGAGCTTGACGCTTGGTTGTTTCTCTTGGCTGTTGCCAAAGACATGGGGCAAGACTGCCAAGGCGATAATCTCAACCACCGCCACGATGGCTAAAATTAGGTAAATGATTTTTGCTTTTTTACTCACTGATTTCTCCTCAAATTAGCCAAAGTCAGTTTGGCTAACCTTCATCTAGATTCCTCTACCATACTAACATGGTCGCCTGAGCAAGGCCATGACTACTCACGGGAGCAAACCAGGTCGACCGCCCAGCTGATTTTTCAGACGAAAAGGGCAAAATGCGTGAAAGTAACAATTGGTTTAAGGGCCATTTCTGCTATAATAAAAGTAATGACTATTCCTTGCCGGTTGTTGGAGGATCGAACGTGAATGATGACAAAGTAAAAGCGGCCCAAATGGCCGTCGAGTTGATTCCCAACCAGGCGATTGTTGGCCTGGGATCGGGATCAACGGCCTCAATCTTTATTGATTTATTGGCCAAAAAAGCCCATGAAGAACAAATGGACATTACCTGCGTAGCCACATCCGTCCAAACTTCTCAACTCGCCCTTGGTTTCGGTTTAAAAGTTGTTGATATCGATGCCGTCGACCGCATCGACGTGACCGTTGACGGGGCTGATGAAGTCGATGGCAACTTGAACGGAATTAAGGGTGGCGGTGCCGCTCTTCTTTTCGAGAAGATTGTGGCCACGAACTCAACCAAGAATATCTGGGTGGTGGACTCTTCCAAGCAGCACCAACGCTTGGGCTCTTACCGACTTCCTGTGGAAGTGGTGAAATTTGGTGTCCACCATGTGTTTAACTACCTCAAAACCCGTGATTTAAAGCCCGTTTATCGGCAGCAAGAGGATGGCAATTACCTGACGACTGATTCTGGTAATTACATCATCGATGTTGATATCACTGGTCAAGAGGACCTCCCCCAGTTGGCTAAAGACCTTAAGGCCCTGACCGGTGTTGTTGAACACGGTCTCTTTATTGATATTTGTGATGTCTTGTTGGTTGGTAATACCGGTCAAGCAATCTACAAAGATCAATTAACGAACTCATAATTTTAAACAAAAAGTCCGGCAAATTTGTCGGACTTTTTTGTCCCTTTTTTTCGGGGTGAAATCAGCTTCTAAAACCGCTACAAACCGCCTTGAAATGCTGATTTAAAAGGCCTATTATATAGTTTATATTGACTCTGTTTTAAAAAGTTCATGAGAAGGATAAAAAACCATGACGACCCCCACCACACAAGCTGCCATTGAAGACACCATCCACCCCGAACGTCTCCATCACCACATGGCGATTCGCTGGGAAAAAGTGATTGAAAATGATCAGGTGCCCGCACGTCAGGCATCCCTGCGAGTGCGGGCTTCAATTGTTGGCCGAGTCGGTCTCTTGCTCCTTTCCTGCGGAACCGGTGCCTGGCGGGTTCGCGATGCTATGAACACCGTGGCCAGAGCGCTCAAAATGACCTGCTCCGCCGACATCGGCTTTACCTCCCTCACATTAACCTGCTTCGATGGGGTTGAATCGTTTACCGAAAGCCTCTCACTCGCCAGTTCGGGCGTCAATACCGACAAGCTGACCGAACTTCAAGACTTCGTCCAACGCTTTGCCAGTGACTATGCCGACCAAAAGCCGGCCCTTATCCACCAACGACTTGATGAAATTAAAAAAGAACCAGGTAACTACCAGCCCTATCAATCTGGTTTGGCCGCGGGCCTAGCCTGTGCTGGCTTTATCTTTTTGCTCGGTGGCGGGTTGATTGAAATGATTTGTTGCTTTGTTGGTGCTGGACTAGGACAGTTTACCCGTAAGCTCCTGGGAAAACGTCACTGGACCTCTGTCGCCACCACAACACTGGGCGTGGCCATCGCCTGCCTAGCTTATTTCCTATCCTTGCGATTTTTGGGGCTCTTTTTAACCAATACCTCAGCCCATGAAGCCGGCTATATTGGCGCCATGCTTTTTGTCATCCCCGGCTTCCCCTACATCACCAGTATCCTCGATATCACGAAAAACGATATGCGGTCTGGGTTGGAACGTTTAACCTTTGCCCTGACAACCATTATCACGGCAACCTTTATTGGTTGGCTCCTAGCCCTCGGCTTTGGCTTCAAACCACAAAATTTCTTGCCACAGGGACTGTCCCTCTATCCACTGATTGCATTGCGCTTAATGGCCTCCTTTGCTGGTGTTTATGGCTTCTCGATGATGTTTAATTCCAAGCAAAAGATGGCCATCACTGCCGGCCTGATTGGCGCTGTTGCCAACACCACTCGGTTAGAGTTAGTGGAACTCGTCCACTGTCCACCAGCAGCGGCTGCCTTTATTGGGGCCTTGCTAGCCGGTCTATTGGCCTCCGTGGTAAACCAGAAATTACGATACCCCCGGATTACCCTCACCGTACCATCCATCGTGATTATGGTCCCAGGGCTTTACATCTACCGTGGCGTGTATAACCTCGGACTCAACAACGTTGGGACAGGCGCCGAATGGCTGACCAAGGCCCTTCTAATCATGCTCTTTCTGCCTTTCGGCCTTTTCGTGGCCCGGTTTATCCTGGATAAGAGATGGCGGATGGTTGATTAACATTTTTACTATCGTTATTAAAGAGCACAAAGGACTGACACCGATAAAATATCGGTGCCAGTCCTTTTACTTTGTTTGAATGTTTAGTGCAGTACCGCCTTATAAACCATACTTAGAAAATGTCTGACCAATTCCTACTACACGGCCATTTTTGTAACCCTGATACCCTTGCTCGATTTCATCATACAAAGATTGGATAATTTTATCCCGACGATTATATTTTTCGTCCACAAAATCAGCAGGTACCTTACCTTGAGCAACTATCTTTTCCAAAACTGAATTTAAAATGGTGGCCATATCAAGGTGTTCGGCAGCTGCAATCTTTTGAGCCTTGGCGAGTAGCTTATCATTTGTATGAAAACTAAATTGCTGATTTTTTATTAACATCATCATTCCCTTTCTTGTGGATATTCAGATACATGGGCATATCTATTATGCAATGTTTTTTAGCTAATCATGTGATTCACGGCAGGTATTTGACCCGTGATTTTCATTACTAAACAAATTGTATTTCTAAAAAATTAAAGCCCTTGATCCTGATACTATCAGGGCCAAGGGCTCTTTATACGATTATTTTTTACGATGATCTTGATGCGAACGTTGGGCAATTAAATTGATTGTCGCTATGATAGCCAAAATAATAGCAAAAATCATTCTTGCAAATTCATATTTATTAGTAAAGGCACTAATAACAGCATTTGTGAAAATACCCAATGAAATCACTAATAAAATAAAATGATGATATTGACGAAATTTTTCTAGCACAGCTTCTCCTTACTTAAACACTCATAAAATACTTTCTACCATTTTAAAATAAAAAACTGTAACTATCTATACGAATAGCAACAGTTTGATACAAGCAAGTATTTTTATCCATCAGTCAAAAATAGTTACTTTTTGATGGTAAATGTCTTTTGTCCTAATTCCTGGCCAACATCTGCACCAACAAAGTGAACCGTAACCGGGCTATCGTTTACCAGCTCAAAGTTAATTACAACTTCTGTCGACTTACCAGGTAAAAGCTGCTTATGGAAATTCTGTGCTTCCTGGAAAGCAGCACTATTCTCTGGCAACTTGTTATCGACATTCGTAAGATCTACTTCTTGATTATCTGACTTTTGTTTTGCCCAAATAGCGTCTGGATAAATCTCAACAGAATCAATATTTTTCTGTGAAACATTGGACATCTTAGCATGAATCACAAGAATTTTACTTTTATCTGTAGCAGTAACAACCTCTGATTTTCCAAAATCAAACCTCAAATTACCCGCTTTAAAAGTTGAATCGTTTAACCACCAACCGTTTGAGGAGTCTGTATTGGTGTACCCATCAAACTTTGAGTCATCACTAGACGAACTTTTACTGGACGACTTTGCTTCAGAACGAGAATCGGCCGTGTCCTTATTTTTACTAGATGTTGTACTCATGACAATAGTAAAAGTGGCAACCGCCACAATAGCAAAACCTAATATGGACACGAACCTCTTTTTATTTTGAAACATTTACATCTCCTCTCGACTTTTAACTGGTCTACTTCTAAAAAAATCATTATAAACATTCTACCTTAATTTAGAATATTTCGCCACCGTCCACCTTTTTGACGCCTTTTTTATTAATTTTAAAATTTAACCAATCAAAAACCCGCCCCTCTCAACGCTGAGAAGGACGGGTTTTCTTACCGAAAGATATCTTATTTAAAGAGCATTGTCGCAATGGTATTCACGACAGGCACAATCACCACAAAGAGAATGGTTGATGTGGTGACGACGTTCGTGGCGTACTTCACGTCGCCATTGGCTTCATTGGCCAAGATTGGCAAAACAGCCAAAGCCGGCGTAGCAGCTTGCACTGCCAAGGTCTGAGCTTCAAGGTGTGGTAAGTGACCCAAGAAGCCGCCGGCAAAGACCAAGAGTGTCAACATAACGGCCGGTGCAAAGATAAAGCGCCCAACTAAGGCAACGACCGTGTCCTTGTCAAAGTGAATGCTTTTTAAGCCGGCATCCGCCAGGACAATTCCGATGTAAATCAAGGACAATGGTGTGACCAAGTTACCAACGTAAGTCAGTGTTGACGTTGCAAAATCAGGAACTGGAATGGCCAAAAGTAAGAAGACCAAGGCCACCAAGAACCCAACTAAGGGAGCGGGCAAAAGCTTCTTCCAATTGAAGGCCTTTTGTCCCTTATCCGGGCTATCATTGGCAATAATCAAAGCACCAATGGCCCAGGTTGAAATCGTGTTCATGACATAATAAACCAGGAAATAAGACAACGCCTGATTTCCAAAGAGCGCCACATTTAAGGGCAAACCAATAAAGATAGTATTAGCATTAACGACAACGTTAATAAACGTCCCTTTGCGGCCAGGACGGACCTTGAAAACATAAGCCAAAATGTAGGCAACTAGATAGCTGATGGCAAATGAGAGGAAGGCGTAAACCAATCCTCCAGACAAGGACACTAATTTATCACGTGTCAAAAACTTTAAGACCGACACAAAAATCGATGCCGGTAAGGCGATATTGGTAATCAGGCGGGAAATATTCCCAGAAAAACTATCAGCAAACCAGCCCCGCTGGCGCAAAATAAAACCAAGGGCAATCATCAAGATGATTGTCACAACACTTTCAATCGAATTCAAAAATGCCATAAAAACTCCCTTCTACGGGTGGTGCCTGATTATCACAGCCCCATCCACTTCCAAGCGCCGCTTAGAGCGCTGATTTTCCATGAACTTCACTATTCTAAAAAGATTATACGCAAAAAAGGACTTAACGTCCTTTTCTGTGTGTTGTTGCTTTGCTTTGTTTTTTTTGTAAGTTAAATCTTAGTACTTAGGTTCCCACTTCAAGTCTTCGATGGCCTTCTTCACGTCGGTGATCTCTTCCTTCGTGATCTTCTGGTCAACGGCTGACTGAGCAGTGGCAATAGCAACTGTCTCTGAGAAGACAGTCAACTTTGAAACTGGTGGCAAAACGGCTGCCCCCGGCTTTGATGCATCAACGATACCACCCAATGAGTGAGCAGCGGCTGAAATCATTTCATCATTCAAAACCTTTGCAGTTGAAGCGATTGTTCCGAGACCAAGTCCTGGGTAAACCAAGGCGTTGTTAGCCTGACCGATTTCGTAAGTAACACCCTTGTATTCGATTGGGTCAACTGGAATACCAGTAGCAATCAAGGCCTTACCATCAGTCCATTCAAGCAAGTCTTCTGCCTTTGCTTCGGCCAACTTCGTTGGGTTTGACAATGGGAAGATGACTGGGCGCTCAGTGTGAGCAGCCATTTCTTGCACGATTTCCTTCGTAAAGGCACCTGGTTGAGTTGAAGTTCCAACCATGATTGTTGGGTGAATTGCCTTCACAACGGCTGCCAAGTTTGTCAAATCAGCAGCGTTTGCGAATTCTGAACGTGAGCGAGCAAATGGCTTTTGTTCAGGAGTCAAATCATCCATGTCATCGAAGAGCAAACCTTGCTTGTCTACCATGTAGATGTGCTTGCGAGCTTCTTCTTCAGACAAACCTTCTTGCAACATTTCTTCAAACATCCGGTTGGCGATACCTGCACCGGCTGAACCTGCACCGAATGTCAAGTAAGTCTGGTCAGACAACTTTTCACCAGTGATGGTCATGGCACCCAAAGCGGCTGCCAAAGTGATGATTCCAGTTCCCTGGATGTCATCGTTAAATGTTGTAATCTTGTCCTTATACTTGTCCAAGATAACAGCGGCGTTTGAACGGCCAAAGTCTTCCCAGTGCAAGTACAAGTTAGGGAACAAGTTTTCAGCAGCTTCAACGAAGCTATCAACAAATTCCGTATACTTTTCGCCGCGAACACGTTCATGACGGTTACCCAAGTACATGTCGTTGTCCAACAATGATTGGTTGTTTGTTCCGTTATCCAAGACAACAGGCAAAACGTTTTCAGGGTTAACACCGGCAGCAGCCGTATAAACCATCAACTTACCAACGGCAATATCAACACCGTTCGTTCCCCAATCACCGATACCCAAGATTCCTTCGGCATCCGTGACAACGATCAACTTGATATCACGACCATTGGCACCGGCCTTCAAGGCTGATTCCATCACGTCTGGTTCGTCGATTGACAAGTAAACCGCGTTTTGTGGGTCAACAAACAATTCTGAGTAGTTTTCAATCGTGTCAGCAATCACTGGATCATAAACGATTGGCATAAACTCAACCACGTGTTGTCCGAACAAGTAGTAGAACAATGTGTGGTTTGTGTTGAAGATTTCCATCAAGAACAAGCGCTTTTCCAAATCAGAAGGCTTTGATTGGTACTGTGCGTATGCTTGTTCTGATTGTTCTTCCAAAGTTTGCACGCGGGGAGGCAAAAGACCGGCAACGCCGAGTTCCTTACGTTCTTCCATCGTGAACCCTGTTCCCTTGTTTAAGAAGGGATTATTTAAAATCTCAATTGGTGTCATGAGATAGGCTCCTTTTTTTCTTTGTTTTCTAACTCGAAACAAAGTTCGAATTACTTAACGCTGTTATTCTACAACCCATAAAAATTTATAGTCAAACAGGTGGTATATCCACACTTTTCCCTATAGTTAACCAAGAGGGGTTGACAGATTTTGCTATAATGGAAATAGGCTTGGATGTTAAGAACTGAATTTGGAGAAAACCTTGCGCATAACTGATTTACAATACTATTTAGCCCTCGCAACTTACCGAAACTTTTCTCAGGTTTCTGAGAAATTCGGAATTTCGCAACCAACAGTGTCACTTGCGATGCAGCGGTTGGAAAAAGAGCTTGGCGCCAAGCTCATTTTGCGACAGGCAGCGCATAAAAACGTGACTTTGACCCATGCCGGCGAAGTCTTGCGACAACATGCGACCTTGATTGTGGAACAGTATCAGGTTGCTCAAACGGAGATCAAGCGCGACAGTGAGGAATCACTTTTGATTGGTTTGCCACCCATTATTCAAGTCGCTTACTTTCCAGCCATTGCAACGGTCTTATCTGACGATTCACTCGCCCATTTGAAAACGGTTGAAGTTGGGGCCCAAGAGGCCATCGACCAATTAAAAAATGGTGAGCTCGACGCTTCCTTTGTCGGCTATCTCGATGACATCGATCAAAGCGAATTTAATTTAATCGCCTTTGACGAGCAGCCCTTTGCTATTTTGGCTGCCGACGACTACCCCTTGGTTCAAAAAGGGTCCGTGTCATTTGAAGACATCAAAGACGAAAGATTCATCTTACTGAAAGGTAACTTCGTTCATACCCAGGCTTTCGACCAGTTGGCCCGAGCCGCCCATTTTCATGCCAACGTTTTGTTTAATTCCTCGGAACCCTACGGAATTCTAAGCCTGATTCGACAAAATCGTGGGATTGGCTTTATGGTCCACCACCCAGCGTTAACTTTCCCGGGTGTGACCGCATTGCCAATCACAGATGACGACCAGCCCATGTTTAAGGTCGGCTTTGCTTACCGGAAAGACATTGTCTTAACGGATGCGCAACAGCGGATTTTTGATGAGCTCTTGGCCGCCACCAAAATTGGACGGCCGGATCACAGAACACCCCCACTGGAGGAATGATGATGCAAAAGAAGAAAACAACCATCGTGGTCACAATCTTAGTACTGATTTTGGCCGTCGTTGGTGGATTAGTTGCTTTTCAAAGCAACAGTCAAAAAGATGACAAAAAATCTGATAAATTAACTATTGTCGCTTCAACCAATGTCTACGCCGAATTGGCCAAGACGGTTGCCGGCAACCATGCTGATGTTTCAGCCATTATTACCAAGCAGTCCATTTCACCAGAAGATTATGAACCAACCAATGCAGTTGCCAAAAAGGTTGCCAAGGCGGACATCGCCTTTGGGAACGGTTTGGGCTACGATGCTTGGTTGCAGAAATTAGCCAAGACATCGAAGTCAACCCAAGTGCTCTATGTTGGTAACGATATTTTGAACAAAAAGTCTGGTTCAAACCCTCACTTGTGGAATGATCCAGAAAACATGATTAAGGCCGCCCAAGGATTAGCTGACACGCTCAGCAAGAAAGATCCAAAGCACAAGGCCGATTACGAAGCCAACGCACAGGCCTACGCTACAAAGCTGAAGCCAGTAACCGACAAGATTGCCGAATTGAAATCAGAAGTCGCCGGTAAGGAAGTCATGGAAACCGAACCAGTTTACGAATACATGTTAGACGCCTTGGGCGCCAACGTGGTCGGAACTGATTTCGCCGAAGCCATTGAAGAAGGAAACGACCCTTCACCAGCCGTCTTGACTGACATTCAAAACAAGATCAAGAACCATGAACTCGCCTTTTTGGTTTACAACACGCAAACCACGGGTGGCACAGTTGATAAGATCGTCAAGTTGGCCAAGGACAACAATATCCCAATCGTCAAGGTGACGGAAACTTCACCTGAAAAGACTTCTTACGTTGACTGGAAGCTCAGTGAATTGAAGCAAGTCCAAGAGATTGTTGCCAAGTAAAAATCAGCAAATAAAAAGAGCGAAGGACGAAATCCTTCACTCTGATGAACACCGAACGAGTCTGTTCGGTGTTTTTTTATTTGCCAGCAAGTAACTACTGGTTACTTTCAGCTTTCAGCGACCAAAGCACTCATGCTAGGGCGCCCTGTTTATCACTGGTATGCTGTTCAGAACCAACCATTTTTGAGTTACTTTTTAACCGGCTTGTCCTTGACAGCGGCAAGACCTTCGTCAATCGCCTGTGTATAAATGATGTTACCGCTTTGGCGACCAACGAAGTGAACGCCATCAGTCCCGTTAAAGACTTCAGGGTGTTCACCGGCTACCTTTTGCCAGTCCGTCAATGAAATGAAATCATAGTGCGGTGCGGTTGCTCGTTCGAAATCAGCAAACTTGGATGAATTCCAAGTTGGATTTGCCCGACGATCATACGGCGTCATCAAAATTAAGTGATGGCCTGGCTCAAGGTCATTAATCAAGCGCATCAACTGCTGCTCACTGCCATTGTGGGCATTTGTTCCGATACAGAGAACCACATTTTTCCGCAATACGTGGTTTTTTTGCGCGGCAATAATCGTTGTATAGGCCAAATCCATTGACCGGTTCGCCTGGGCGTCAACTGTACTATCGGGAATGTGACTCAACAGGTAATCACGGGCACCGGCAGTAACACTATCACCAATAATTGAGACACCAGCAGGAATTTTATCAACCGGTGTGTAGCCGTTAACGCTGACAATATGAGCGTCGACCATGACATCCTTATAGGTGCTCATCTGATCCTTTGACTGCTCTAGGCCGCCTAGCCACAACCGATTTTCCAGCTGTGTCAAATTAGGTGCCTTCTTGACGGTATAACCTGTCACCGCCACCAGCAAAATCGTTACCAGAACCAAGAGACCCTTCAACGCCTTACTATGTAGCAGGCGGTCGTCCATCTTCGTCTCTTTACCGGCAATTGCTGGTTCAATGACGTAGTAAGACAAAGCGGAACATGGCAAGCCGACTGCAATCGTCAGCGCGACGGCTAAGTTGGTATTGGTCACTTGAGAAAAGATAACAAAGAGTGGCCAATGGTAGAGGTACATGCTATAACTCGTCGCAGCAATAAAGGTTGCCCACTTTGGTTCGTCAATATTTGGCGTGTGGTCATGGAGCATCCGGGCGAGAACAATGGCCAAGCTGGCCAAAATACTAGCGAGCAGAATGCCACCCGTATAGGTAGCCCGGCTATCAAAGTCCATCTTAAAGCCAAGGGCAAAGATACCAGCAAATGAAAGGGCCATTAAGGCAACAATCAACCAACGATTGGTATGGCGAATCAAGCCCTCGAACGGCCGAGAAATACTCTTAATCCCAGTCAGAGTGGCCACCGCCGCACCCAAGAAGAATGGGAAGAGGTGAGTCAAGCTATCAAAATAGACGGGCGAATAGTCCGTTAAACCACGGCTTTTCACCGCCATCAAAGTTGCACTCGCCACCAAGAAGACCATCGATAACAAGAAAATCGCAATTTTAAAATTCGCTACCCGCGTTGCCCCGTCTTCATTTTGCTTTTTACCAATGATTTTAGCAATCAAAAAGGCAATCAAACCCCAAACAAGGTAAAAATGCATTTCAACAGCCAATGACCACGTGTGGATAAACAGGTGTGGAATAAATTTCGTTTCGTAGCTACCACCACTTAAAATCTCAAAGTAGTTCGTCACAAAACCAAGCGCAGCAGTAATTTGCTTTCCCAAGCCCGTAATGTAGTCCGGGCTAACTAAATACGTCAGTGGCACCACAACCAAAATCGAAATGACCAACGGTGGCACAATCCGATAGAAGCGGCGGCGATAAAAGGCCAGTAGACAGAAACGATTACTCCGAGCAAATTCGTCAATCATTAAGGCGGTAATCAAAAAACCAGAGAAGGTAAAGAAGACATCCACCCCGATGAAACCACCCGGATAGGAGTTACGGTAAAAATGATAGGTCAGAACAGATATCAAACCAACAATTCGAATGAAGCTAAACCATTTAATGCGCATTGACCAGTTGTCCCTTCTTAAAAGTTTCTCGGTATGTCTGCCCATCAATGGTTAACTTACCTGGGCCCTCGGGAGCGCCATCTTTAAAGCCACCCTGATAAACCCAACTTTTATTGGAAGTAAATTTCCCTTGACCGTTAAATTGACCGTCCTGGAATCCACCCTGGTACTTTGTTTGATCTGCAAAAGTTAACGTTCCCTCGCCGCTAAACTTGTGGTCTTCCATTCGACCGTTATAAGTCATCTTTTTCTGATCGACCTGATAATCATGAACGTGCTCAATGTTTGGCATCAAGCTATAAACAGCCGATGCAACTAACAGTACGCTCACGATTCCCTCCAAAAAGTATCGTACTTTCATCTCTCCCTCTCAACCTTCATTGCTTATTGTCGTTTTTGTAACGAAATAAAAATCTAAATTTAATCACGAGATTAATTATAGTGTTTCAACCAGTAAAAAGCCACTAAAATCAATATTTCATCTTAGAAATCAGCATTGCAAATTTGTTGAATATATTGCTTTTTCTCCCTAATTGGCCAATTTCTTCACCGTTTTTTTCTGTTCAAACTCACCTTTTTCATCAAAATGTTTCATCCATAACAAAAAGAGTTTAGAACATTCCTATTCTAAACTCTTTTTGAGAAAATTGCTGATTTTTGTGCCCAACTTCTTAGATGACCTCGTATCAGCCAGTTAAATTTTTCGCCTTAGATGCTCAGCATTGATTAACTCATTTTTTCGGGGGCTTGAATGCTGAGCACCAATAGTCCAAATTTTTAATGCGCATTCACGATATCTTGTCCACGGCTGATTTCCTTGAGGACATTTTCGACAGCCGTGCCACCAAGTGATGTCCGACGGTTAACGGCCGCCTTGGAGGTCAACTCTTCGTAAACATCTTCTTCAATATGGCTATCGGCTGCCTGAAGGTCAGCCAAAGACATCTCATTGAGTGTTTGCCCCGTTTGGATGCCCTTCAACACCAATTCGCCAACAACAGCATGGGCCTGACGGAATGGCACCCCCTTCGTGGCCAAGTAGTCAGCCAATTCGGTGGCGTTGGAAAAGTCGTCCTTCGTGGCAGCTTCCATCCGGTCAGCGTGAACTGTCATCGTTGATAACATCCCCGTAAAGACCTTCACGGAGGCCAAGATGGTATCCATCACCTCGAAGGTGGCCGCCTTATCTTCCTGCATATCCTTATTGTAGGCCAGTGGCAAGCCCTTCATGACCGTCAACAAGCCCATCAAGCTCCCAAAGACGTGCCCGGTTTTGCCCCGAACAAGTTCGGCAAAGTCGGCATTCTTCTTTTGGGGCATAATCGATGATCCGGTTGAGAAGTTGTCCGAAAGTTCAATGTAATTGAACTCGTAGGTCCCCCACAAAATCAGTTCTTCCGCCATCCGGGACAAATGCACCATCAAAATCGAGGCATTCGAGAGGAATTCGAGGGCGAAATCCCGGTCCGAAACGGCATCCAAACTATTGTGGTAGATGGCGTCAAACCCCAACTCGTCAGCGACTAGTTGGCGGTCAATTGGGAAGGTCGTGCCCGCCAGGGCAGCAGCACCCAATGGAAGCATGTTCGTATGTTTTTCGTTAAATTCGAACCGTTCAAAGTCACGTTGGAACATTTCGAAGTAGGCCAGCAGGTAGTGACCATAGCTAATTGGCTGGGCGTGTTGCATGTGCGTATAGCCCGGCATAATCACATCCGCGTGCTTCTCGGCTAGGTCAAGGAGGGTCTGCTGCAATTCAGTGATGGCTTCCTTAACCGCCGGTAAGCGGTGCTTCACCCACAAGTGAAAGTCAGTCGCCACCTGGTCATTCCGTGACCGACCGGTATGCAGCTTGCCCGCGACCGGACCAATCTTTTTCGTCAACAAGGACTCGATATTCAAGTGGATATCCTCATTGGCAACGGAAAATTCCACCTTGCCAGCAGCCAAATCAGCCTGAATATCGTGCAAACCGGCACTGATTTGTTTAGCCTCATCAATTGAAATAATGCCTTGCTGGCCTAACATTTTCACGTGGGCCAATGAGCCTTCCAGGTCTTCTTCTGCCAACCGGTAATCAAAGCCGATTGAGGCGCCAAATTCATCGACCCATTCTGCTGCTTTGCCGGTAAACCGGCCACCCCATAATTTATCGGACATTTGATTTTCTCCTATTTCTTTTGTTCTGAATGGACGTGGTTCACTTGCTCAAAGACCATGCTTGGCAATGACCACAACTTAATAAATCCACCAGCAGCGACTTGATCAAAGCTGTCGGCTGCCGTATAGGTGGCTAAGTTCTTGTTATACAGTGAGTTTTCCTCAGACTTCCGCGCAACGGCAACGGCTTGACCCTTGTACAACTTCATCTTGACTGTCCCGTTCACAACCTGTTGTGTCTGGTTCATGAAGGCCTGCAAGGCATCAAAGAGTGGCGTAATCCACAAAGCATTGTAAATCAGGTCCGTCACCTTCTGTTCCAACAAAGGCTTGTAATGCGCAACGTCACGCTCCAACGTCAAGTCTTCCAAGTCCTTGTGGGCAGCCATAATCACGGCTGCGGCTGGCGCTTCATAAACTTCACGAGACTTAATGCCAACCAAACGGTTTTCAATCTTGTCAATCCGACCAATTCCATTGGCACCGGCAATCTGATTTAACTTGACAATTAACTGAGCCAAGGTCATCTTTTCGCCATCAAGAGCAACTGGCAAACCTTCTTCAAAGGTCAAGTCCAAGAATGTTGCTTCTTCCGGTGCGTCTTCTGGCGCAACCGTCATACCCCAAGCATCATCGGGTGCGATGTTCCAAGGATCTTCGAGGATACCGGCTTCGTTAGCACGGCCCCACAAGTTGGCATCAATTGAGTATGGTGATTGCTTACCAATTGGCACTGGGACGTTGTGGTCCTTGGCGTAGTCGATTTCTTCTTCACGTGACCAGTGGAAGTCACGGATTGGGGCTTCGATGGCCAAATCAGGATCCAAGGCGTGGATGGCAGCTTCGAAACGGACCTGATCATTTCCCTTACCAGTTGAACCGTGGGCAATCGCGTCTGCTCCGTTTTCATGAGCAATCTCAACTAATTTCTTAATAATCAATGGCCGTGAAAGGGCTGAAACCAAAGGATAGGCGCCTTCATACAAGGCGTTGGCCTTGATAACTGGTGCGACGTATTCGTTGGCGAATTCTTCCTTACCATCAACAACGATTGATTGAGCTGCACCAACTTGGAGACCCTTCTTTTGGATTTCATCCAAATCCTTACCGCCTTGGCCAACATCCAAGACAACGGCGATAACTTCATAACCCTTATCAATCAACCATGGAATGGCCACAGAAGTATCTAATCCACCTGAATATGCCAATACAATTTTCTTTGTCATGTTGTTTCTCCTCTATTTTTCAATCAAATTCACTTGTTTATTGGGATAACTGCGCAAATTTCGCAACGTTTTCTTCTATATAACAGCCACACGCATTCTATGCGCTGATATTTCGTCGCTGTCATTGACAACTTCTACTTAGTCCACCAAAACCTTACTAATAAAGTCCTGGGTCTTTGGATTTTGTGGATGGTCAAACAGTGCATCCGGTGTATTCTTTTCCTGAATCACACCATCGGCCATAAACCAGATTTCATCGGCGACCTGCTTAGCGAAGTGCATTTCGTGGGTCACGACCACCATGGTCATATTACCGTCGGCCAATGACTTCATGACTTTTAGAACTTCACCGACATTTTCGGGATCCAAAGCTGAAGTTGGTTCATCAAAGAACAAAACCTTAGGCTGCATTGCCAAAGCACGAGCGATGGCCACACGTTGCTTCTGCCCACCAGACAAGCTGTTTGGGAAGGCATCAGCCTTATCAGCCAAACCAACACTGGTTAGGTATTTCATGGCCACAGCAGTCGCTTCTTCGTCGGACATGCCCTTCACTCGCATTGGTGCTAATTTCAAATTAGCCAAAACCGACATATTAGGGAAGAGGTTAAAGCTTTGGAAAACCATGCCGATTTGTTCACCCAACTTGGCCAATTCCTGGTCAGTTTGTTGAGCTAAATCAACACCGTTGAAATCAACAACACCGCTGGTTGGACGTTCCAGCTGGTTAATGCAGCGGAGCAAAGTACTCTTACCAGAACCGGAAGGGCCGATGATGCAGACCACCTGGCCGGCATCAATGTCGCCGTTAATGTCTTTGAGAACTTCATTGCCACCGAAGTCTTTTTTGAGATGTTTTACAGAAATTAATGGATTAGTCATGGTTCATCTTCCCTTCTAAGTAGTTCAAGCCCCGTGTCAAGATAAAGGTCATCAAGAAGTAAATCACCATGACAACCACGATTGGTGCGATACCACGATAAGTGTCAGCACGGACGATGTTCAATTCGTAGACCAAATCAGTCACACCGATAATCGAAACAATGGAACTTTCCTTGATAACTGAGATAAATTCGTTACCCAACGCTGGCCAAATGTTCTTAAAGGCCTGTGGCAAAATCACAAAGCGCATCGTGTCTTTTTGGTTCAAGCCAAGACTCTTGGCAGCTTCCTTTTGTCCCTTATCCAATGAGGTAATACCACCACGGATAATTTCAGCAACATAAGCACCTGAGTTCAAGGAAACGGCGATGATACCAGCCGTCAAGGCTGGGATGTTAATCAAAGCGCCAAGACCAAAGTAAACTAAGAGAATTTGAACCATCATTGGTGTTCCCCGGACAATTTCGATGTAAGAAATTGCTGGCCAACTCAAGATCTTAAACTTTGACATCTTCATCAAGGCCAAGATAATTCCTAAGATAATTCCAAAGGCAACTGAAACGAAAGCAATTAAGGTGGTGTTTAAGAAACCACTGTAGAAGTAGTGCCAGTAGCGAAGCATTGACGTGTCCACCGTATTTTCGGACATGTTCTTACCGGCGTTCTTCAAGTAAGTCTTAATCCAGCCATGATCTTCAATCTTATCGATTGACTTGTTGACTGCTGCTACCAATTCGGGGTTGCCCTTAGCAAAGGCAATTGCTGCACCGGTTTGGTTGATGTCCAACTTGTAGCCAGAATCAATCATCTTCAAATCTTTGTCGTTCGCAACATAAGCCTGGGCCACCGGCTTTTCAACTCCAACGGCTGCAACCTTGTTCGTCTTCAAGGCGAAAATCAGGTTCGGCGTCTTGTCCATTCCAACAACCGTAGCGCCTGAAATCTTTTGTTGTGCCAAGTCGTATTGCAAGGTTCCGGTTTGGGCACCAATCTTAGTTCCCTGCAAATCACTAGCAGTCTTATACTTTGAAGCGTTTGTCTTGCTAATCAAGAAGCTTTGACCACCGTTGTAGTAAATCTTTGAAAAATCAACGCTTTGACGACGTTCGTCGGTTGGGTTGATTCCTCCAATGGCCATGTCAACTTTGCCAGTTTGAACGGCAACCAAGACGGAACTAAAGTCCATGTTCTTGATTTCTAATTTCACGCCCAGGTCCTTGGCAATCTGCTTAACGATGTCAACGTCCATTCCAACATCAGTTGAAGTGCCGTTTTTATTCATCTGAAATTCGTATGGTGGGTAATCCGGCGAAATCGCTACCTTCATCACACCCGCTTTTTTAATCTTTTGCAAGCCATCATCAGCGTGGGCCACTTGGGTCATGCCTAATCCGGCGACGACCAAAACAGTGATCGTGATGAATGCTTGTTGCAACCACTTTGTTATCTTCTTCATCTTCTCGTCCTCTTCCCTTTTTCCTAACCAATAAAAAAACGCCCTTTAGTCTTTCGACTAAAGGACGTTCTGCACGCGGTACCACCTTACTTATACCCAAATAGGGTATCTCTCATTATTCGATCTAAATTTCAAATCGTCAGCTCTGTAATGGGAGCGCCCAGTATGGTTTTCATCGCATACAACTATTAGGTGACGTTCATCTTCTTTTGTACGTGTTTCACACCGACCAACACTTCACTGAGCTACAAAATGAGGATTACTACTTCCTAATTAACGTTTTATTATTAGTTTTTAATAATTATAGCACTGACACCTAATCTTGCAAGGGGTTTTGCAAATTTTTTTCGTTTTATTCGGTATTTTTGCGTAAAAAGGGTGATTTTAAGGGAAATGATCATACAAAATAATCGAACATTTTAATTTAAATGGGCTTTATTAGAATCTATTACCTAAAAAATTTCTTTTTTTCCGACCATTTATCGCTGCCGATTGTCTTTTCCCTGATTTTTTAGCAAAGTAAAAACCCCAGAATGTGTGGAGTTCAAATTCTGAGGTTCATACCACCATGACGTTAGCCACGATTATTGTTTGCATCCTTGCCAAACATTACGAAACAAGTTCGCTTTGATAAGGATTACTTCCCGTCACGCTTGCGCTTTGCAGCTGCAAACAATCCGAGGAATGAAGCAGCAAGTCCAAGAATAAGTCCACTGTTGTTAGCAGCAGTCTTTTCTTCACCAGTTGCCGGCAAGACACTTGACTTCGTTGCAGGAGTAACATTATCTGTCGTGGTTGCACCTGATTGGGCTGAAGCGCCCGTTCCCTGTGCTTCCTTTTCCTTCAAAAGTTGATCATAAGCAAGGTCATAAGCCAAAACATAAACAGGGTTTTGGTTGTTAGGAGCCTTTGCCCGACCATTCGCAACGTCATCTTGTGTTTGCAAGTAAGCTTGGTTAGCTAAGTCATAACTTGCTTGGTCATCAACAGCTGTCTTAGTATTGTTTTGCTTGTCAGCAAGCAATGCCTTCACGGCTTGACCAGCAGCGTAACCCTTCAAATAGTTAGCATCGTCAGGGAATGCCTTGGCAGCACCATTAGCGCCATCATTCAAACCAGCAATTGTCCGTGCATAAGCTTGGTCATAAGCGGCCTTATCTGCGTCATTTAGATTTGCATCTTGACGACCCTTACCAGACAAAGCATCATCTTGCGCTGTGTTGTTTGTCGTTGTGTAGTGCTTCAAACCAGCGTTGTAACCAGCCATGTAGGCTGCATCATTTGCTTGAGCTGGCTTACCAGCGTTGGCATCATTGAATCCTGCCTTAGCGCGGTCATAACCGAACTGACTAGCAGCAGTTGCAGTCGTTGGTGCGCTCTTGCCTTGAGCGAAGTCAGCAGCACCAGCAGTGGCTTCAGCGTCGGCCTTAGCCTTAGCTGCGGCATAAGCTTGCTTGTAAATGGCACTCTTGTTCGTCAAATCAGTTGGTGTACCGCTTTGAGAACCGTCTTGGTAACCAGCCTTGGCACCAGCGGCGGCATCATCATAGGCCTTGTTGTAGGCATCTTGATATGCTTGTGACTTGGTTGCCAAATCACTTTCCTTTGATGCACCAGCAGCGCCATCCTTGGCACCAGCAATGGCACCATTGTAGGCATCTTGAGCTGGTTGAGGAGCATCAGCGGCTGGCTTCGTGTCAGTTCCAGCACCGGTATAACCAGTCTGGCTATCCTTGTATGCCTGGTAACCCTTCATGTAAGCTGGGTCATTCTTTTCAGCATCCGTTGGTTCCTTACCTGATTGAGCATCAGTAGCGGCACCGTTGTAACCGTTCTTAGCAGCATCATAAGCTGCAGCTGCGGCCTTGCCGGTTGGCGTTGAATCATCTGGGCGAGCTTGGCCGTTAATGAATGCTTGGGCACCATTATCGGCAGCCTTCTGAGCAGCGTTATAACCAGTCATGTAGTTTGGATCGGCCTTCTGAGCATCCGTTGGTTGAGTACCAGCGGTTACATCAGCCATTCCCTTCTGAGCTTGGTCATAAGCCTTGTTATAAGCATCTTGGTAAGCTGGTGACTTCGTTGCCAAATCACTTGGTTTTGCCTTACCAGCAACAGCATCAGCAGCACCAGAGGTTGCACCATTATAGGCATCCTTCGTTTGCTGTGAAGCGTTATCAGCTGGAGCACTCGTACCATTGTAACCGGTTTGAGCATCCTTATAGGCCTTCTCACCTGCTTGATATGCTGGGTCATCTTGGTCTGTGGCAGTCGTCTTACCAGCTGCTGCATCTTCGTAACCCTGCTTTGCCTTGTCATAGGCTGCAGCTGCGGCCTTACCAGTTGGTGTTGAATCATCTGGACGACTCTGACCGTTAAGGTATGCTTGAGAACCACTTTGAGCAGCCTTCTGTGCAGCGTTATAACCAGTCACGTAGTTTGGATCAGCCTTCTGAGCATCCGTTGGTTGAGTACCAGCGGTTGCATCAGCCATTCCCTTCTGAGCTTGGTCATAAGCCTTGTTATAAGCATCTTGGTAAGCTTGTGACTTCGTTGCCAAATCACTTGGCTTTGCCTTACCAGCAACAGCATCAGCGGCACCAGAAGTTGCACCGTTATAGGCATCCTTCGTTGGTTGTGAAGCGTTATCAGCTGGTGTAGTTGTACCGTTATAACCAGTTTGACTATCTGTATAAGCCTTTTGACCAGCTTGATATGAAGGATCATTCTTATCGGCATCAGTTGTCTTACCGGCTACGGCGTCTTCATAACCTTGCTTTGCCTTGTCATAAGCGGCAGCGGCTACCTTACCAGCTGGAGTACTATCGTCTGGACGACCAGTACCGTTAGTAAATGCGTTTGTTCCTTGCGTTGCAAGTCCCTTAGCATCATCCAATGCCTTTTGGTAAGCAGCCTTTGAAACTGGGTCCATCTTGTTGATGTCATCCGTTCCCTTAGGACTACCATTTGCATAGTCAGTGAGGGCTTCCTTGGCGGCGGCTGCGGCGGCCTTTTGAACTGGGTCGGTCACTGCACTATCGTCAGTTCCCTTTTCAGCGTCTTCATAACCTTGGTTGAAGGACTTAGCAGCTGCGGCTCCAGCCTTTTCACCGGATGTTGGGTTATCAATGGTTTGGCCATTAACAGCGGCTGTCAAGCCCTTGCTAAAGTCATCAGCACCTTGCTTGGTTGCGGCATCAGCTTGAACCGTTGGGTTAGCTGAGTAAGACTTCGTTGGATCAACATCTTGACCATGACGGTCTGTAGCATCTTTGATTGCAGCTTGACGAGCAGCGGCTGTATCGTTAATTGCTTGGTTGTAAGCGGCCTTGTAAATAGGGTCAGTTGACGTTGATGGGTCAGTCTTACCGGATGCTGCGGCATTTGCACCATCGGCGTAAGCCTTTGCGGCATTTGTATAGGCGTCAGAGTCAGTAGGTGTCGTTGATGGCGCAGTAACACCTTTTTCACCATCAGCGATAGCCTGCTGAGCTGATTTACCAGCATTGTAACCCTTCATATAGTTAGGGTCGTTCTGCTTAGTAGGATCTGGTTGAGCACCACCCTTACCAGCAGCATAACCGTCGTTATAACCATCGGTTGCTTGGTTATAAGCATTGTTATAAGCATCTTGGTAGGCCTTTGACTTGCCTGACACGTCAGCCTTTGGTTGACCTGCGATGGAATCCTTGGTACCGGCTGCGGCACCACTGTAACCATCTTGTTCGGCTTGAGATGCGCCGGAACCAGGTGTAGTTGTTGCATTGTATCCCGTCTGTGAATCCTTGTAGGCCTGGTAACCCTTCATGAAGTTAGTGTCAGCCTTTTGAGCAGGCGTTAACTGATCTTCCGGCGTGCCTGCCTTGGCAGCATCATAACCACTTTGGGCATCATCGTAGCCAGCAGCCTCAGTAGCACCAGTCTTTGTTGTCGTGTCCGGACGATTCTTACCATCCAAGAATTCCTGAGCCCCGTTTGAAGCAGCGTTTTGAATAGCACTCTTAGCCTGCAAATAAGCGGCCTTTGCAATCGGATCTAAGGCGTTAACCGCATCATCCGACATAGGGGTTCCACCACTTGAGTAGTCTGTAAAGGCTTTATTTGCGTAAGTAGCTGCTTCCTTTTGAATAGGATCAGTCACATTGCTGTCATCTGTTCCCTTTTGAGCATCTTCAACACCCTGTGCTACTGATTTTGCAGCATCAATTCCAGCTTGTTGACCGCTATTTGGGTTAGTAATGTTTGTTGCACCATTACCATTGTTAAAGCCAGTGGTAAAGTCTGAAGCGCCTTGCTTTTCAGCAGCACTTGCGTTATCAGATGGCGTCGTTCCGGCCTTGGCTTCATTAATACCCTTCGTATAATCAGCAGTAGCATTGTCAATGTACTTCTTATAAGTGTAAGCAGCCAGTGGATCACTTGCTAATGCGTTATCTGCTGGCAAAGTATCCTTTGCTCCTGGATCAGCAGCAAGTGCCTTCTTAGCAGCAGTGATAGCATCAGAAACTGATTGTTGCTTTTCTGTTGAAGGTGTTGAGCTTGGCGTCGTGTTATTGACTTCAGCATCCGCATAAGCCTTATCTGTAGTTCCAGCATTGCTACCAGATTGTTGAGCGGCGTTTGTTGGAGTAGTTGTTGAACCACTCAAAGCATTCTTGTAGCCAGTTTGTGCATCAGCATAAGCTTGCTTTGCCAAAGCTTGAACGTCTGAGTTTGCAGAATATGACTTGGTTGGGTCAATATCCTTACCATGATTATCTTCTGCATCCTGGATAGCCTGCTTTTGAGCATCAGCGGCATCCTGAATAGCCTGGTTGTAAGCCTGCTTGTAAACAGGGTCGCTTGATGTTGACTGTGTTGGCGTGGTTCCTGATTTTGCAGCGTCAGCAGCGGCCTTTGCACCATTTGCATAAGCCCCCTTGGCATCAGCATAAGCTGTTGAATCAGCAGGTGTAGCCGGTGTGGTAGTACCACTCTTTGAATCAGCAATAGCTTGCTTGGTTGCATCACCAGCATTATGACCGGCCATATAGGCTGGATCGTTTGATGTAGGTGTTGTACCAGCAACACCGTCATTGAAGCCCTTTTGAGCATTATCATATGCAGCATTAGTAATCTGTGATGCGGTATCAGTACCACTGACTTTGCCAGTACCATTCTTGAAGTTTTGAACACCAGCGTTCTCGGCATTCTTGGCATCGTTATAACCTTGGTTATAGGCTGCAGTTCCGGCATTTGAGTTCGAATATGGGCTAGTTGGCGTTGCGCTACCATTGTTTTGGTAAGCTGCCATTCCGGCCTTGTAAGCGTCACCACTAACAATCGGTGAATAACCAACTTCTTCATATTGATTTAACTGATCATCTTTTCCGCCCTTCAAACCGGTGTAAGCACCAAACTTAACATAGCGGTTAAAGGTTGTATCAGATGTCTTGTCGGCTGACAATTAGCTAGGATCTGTTGCCGTAACTTCAGCACTCTTTGGATCAGCCTGATAGTTTGCCTTGGCAGTCTTAATCGCTGCTTGAGCTGTGTCGTAACCAATTTGAGCAGCATTTAAGTTGTTCATGTGGCTACCAGTAGCCGTTGGACGTGCTGATGCCAAACCACCATTAATCAATGATTGTCCATAATCGAATCCGGCTGTTTCAGCTAAGGTATCATTTGTATCAGGATTATCAGCTGTTGGCTTGACGCTCATTGCCTGCTGATAACCAGTATAAGCGTTGTCGTAAGACGTTTTCTGCGCTGCACTTAAGCCATTATAAGTTGATCCATGGATAGTTGCTGCTTGTTCATCAGCAAAGAACTTTGCAACAGCCTGGGCATCTGCATAACCTTGAACAGTTGCAGAAGTTGAACCAGTTGGTGCAGTCGCAGTAGGGTTGGCCAAGGCATTGGCATAAGCAGCCTTATATTCACTCTGTGCCCGTTGATAGTCAGCATTATTTGGCACATTGTTTTGGTTCAACTGTGCATCATGCAAACCTGATTGGTAGGCAGCGGCGTTGTAACCCTGCGTAAAGGCAGATGGGTTCGATGAATTGCGGTAAGCATCCGTCTTAGTGTAGTCTGTATTAGCGTTAGCTGCCTGGTTGCTATAAGCCTTGTAACCATCTTGAGCACTGTTATAACCATTAGTATAATCATTGTCGGTTTGAGTAGCGTATGGTTCAGCAGCTTTGGCAGCACTATTACCGTTGACGGCATCAGTGACACCATCACTAACACCACTTTGTCCGGTTGATGCCTTTCCAGTGGTAACAACCATGTTTCCGTTGGTATCAGGTGCCACCTTACCGTTTGAACCAGCCTTGAATCCTTCAACTGTCGTGCTATAGTTACCCGTAGCTGACAAGAAGGAAGTGACAGAGTTAATGCCGTAGCGCAAGCGCATTCCAAGTGAATTAGCAGACGTTACACCAGCTGGTAACTCATAGCTGACTGGAATGATACCACCATCGTAATTACTCGTATCAATCTTAGTAGTATAAGTATATGGATCGGCTGATGAGAAACCATCTGTCAGGTTATCACCTTTAATTTGAGTCAAATCAGTATAGCTTGAACCGCCATTCCCATTCGCAACACCAACATACAATGGTTGACCATTCAAATCCTTGTAATTCGACAGCTTTGCATAACCCGTAACCGTCAAGGTACCATCAGCATTCTTTGACGTTGTCAATGGACCCACAAACTGAACGGCAGGAACGTTGGCGATATCAATTGTATTACCAGTAACTGGTCCAGAAACTGCATTGCCATTCAAATCAATACCAGAATAAGTTGAGGCTTTTGGTTGCAAGTTATACTGATAAAGGTATGTCTTTTGACCGCCTTGAACAACGGCTACAGTATAGGCAGTAATAGGTTGTTGTGAGAATTGACTAGCTCCGGCTGGCTTGGTAATAATAACGTGGTTTTCACCAACCGAGTTAATGTTCAATGGTCCATAATAAGGGGTACCCTGGTTAGAGTCTGAATTAGTAATCCCAATATTCAAACTACCCTTAGAACCGATGTTAAAGCTACCACCACCATAGTTAGTGACAAAACCATAATATGAAGTGTTGTATGCGTTCGATGGAATACCATCCATCAAAACCTGCAACAAACCACCATTAATAACCTTAATACTAGTATTAGAACCCTTCAAATCGATTGGTTCGTTATATTGACCAGATTGGCCACCTTTACCTTCATAGTTAATGGTTCCACCATCGACGGTAACTTGGGCACCACCATCGGCATAGATACCACCACCAATCATCTTGGAATTACCGTTAAATGTTGATGGAATAATGTTTAATGTTGCATCTTTTTGGATGTTCAAGGCAGAACCAGAACCCTGCAGCCAAATTCCAAAAGTTGAACCATCGGGGTCGGAAGCCGCATTACCGTCTCCACCACGTGAAACCAGTGTCATCTTTGATCCGGATTGCATCGTAAAGTTACCTTGAACAACCATGTTTGTTCCACCCTTAACAGGTGAAGTTGTTCCATAGTAATGAGCACCGGATTGCAAAACGAAGTTTTTAACTTCGAGGTTTTCCTGATTTCCACCACCTTCAATTCCAACATTTGACTGGAATGGGGAAGTATAGGTAGCCGTATTATTATTAGGCACAATAACGTTCACGTTACCGAAGAAATAGGCATCGTTGTTATACGAACTCAGCAACTGAGGACCAACGTAATTCAAGTTACCAAAGTGAACAGAGGAGCCATTTTGTCCTCGGAAGGGACCGAAATAATTAGCGCCGTAAATGGTCTGGAAGTTTTGCACATACAAATTGCTTAATGATCCACCAATGATATAACCGTTTCCGTGGGCATCCATCAAGTGGTTTTGACCGTCAATCGTGAAGGTAGCCGTATTTGAGCTAACATTCAGGTTATTTTCACCGTTAGAAGCACCTGTCAAATCAATATCATTTGCTAAACGAATGGTGTTAATGTTTGAAGCAACGCTACCGCCAGTAGAAGTATTCGTATTACCTGTCAAAACAGAAACATATTGGTAACCATTTTGAACATAGGCAATACCCTGGGCAGCTTGACTCACAACGTCGTTAAATCCTTGGTCGTAGTAAGTGTTACCAGTGGAAGATGTCTTGACAGAGCCATTTCCAAGATAGTTGTTGTTCTTGTCAAAATACTAACCCATGGCAGCACGAGCACCACGATATGCCTGATCGTAAGCATTAGTCGTATCAGAATTTGGATTTGTCGTTAAATACCAATCTTGAGTTGCTGATTTGCTTGAAGCATTGTAGACACCCTGCCACTTACCAGTTTCAGCATCTTGTTGACCGTACTGGCCCAAGACATAGTTCACAGCGTTATCAAAGGTTGTTCCCAAGTTCGTATCGTTTTGATATGAAGAGCGGGCAGCGACAATTGTGTCCGTTTTGCTTGTTGGAATGCTAATTTGATTGCTGGTTGAGTTCCCCTTAACAGAGGTGTTCGAAGCAGTATTCAAATTACCATTTAAAGTACTTTCATATTTACTTGAACTATTTGATGCATCAGTTGGATTATTCGCACCACCCTGGTTGACATCATCTGTACTTCCAGCTTGTTGTGGCGTTCCATCCGTTGTGTTAGTTGATGTATGCGTTGATCCATCATCGTTCAACTTTGAGGCAGTATTACCATAATAAGTATAATCCTGCGTTCCAGCACCCTTGCTTTGAGTAGCTGTTGCATAGGCTGCCATGGCTGCCTTAGCACCGTTATAAGCAGCAGTATAATAATCAGCTGCACGGCCAGACAATGAGGAAGCTGCACTTGCCTTACCTGCAAAGGCATCTTGCTGACCCTGTTGAGTCTGAGCTTGGTAATCTGCAGGATTTTCTACTGTTGGCGTTGTGCTGTTAGTAGATGAACCATTAGATGCGTTCGCAGCGCTAGTTGAAGCGCTTGCTGATGCACTGGCTGAAGCGCTCACCGATGTGCTAAGTGAAGCACTCAACGATGTACTAGTTGAGGCGCTTGTTGAAGCACTCGTTGATGCACTAGTCGAAGCGGCATCACCTGATGGGGTCTGGCTACCACTTTGATTATCTGTAGATGTAGTTTGCTGAACACCGTCGGCAGAAACCGAAACGTGTTGAACAGCGCCAATTCCAGCAATCAAACCAAAACTAGCCAATGAGACGACAACCCATTGGCTTTTTACCTTCCGTAATACTTTCTTATCTTCAACTTTCCGAAGATTTCTCTTATTGTATATCATAAATACTCACCTTTCCTTCAGCCATAGTTGATAGCCGAAATTAACGGACTCGACACTAGCAAGCATTAGCACTTTCTCGGTTACCGATATTTGATTGATAAAATCAAAATCAATTTTTTCTTTTGAAAAATATTGAATCATTCGATTCGCCACTTTAGAAAGGAATCTGTTTTTATTTCATCTATCAACCAATTCAGTTCTAAATTAGGTCTTTCTCCCTAAACCTAACAAGTACTTCTGTTCACAAAAAACACAATCGACATTCACAACACACTATCAATAGTATTGTGACATTATCGTAACACAATATATATAAAAATATCAAATATTTATATTCATTCTTTTTTAGGATTTTTTTGACAACATTTGAGTTATATTCATGTTTTTTATTGAACATAGACGACTGATAAGACACGTTTTTCCAGCTAATCAGCGTTTTTTAGCCTTAACAAAACTATCACAAGTAAAAAGGACCTCAATTTCTGTTTTCTCGCCACAAAACATTTCAAAATATTTCATCTTTATTTATAATCTTTATCAAAAAGAGACAGTATTTTTTCTAAAAAAAATCAAAATCATTAGAAAGGACAAAGAAATCTTGCAATCGTTTACTTTTATTTTTCTAAGTTGACAAAAAAATCTCGCTCTAAACTCCGCCAAATTTTTAGCTATTTTTTCTGCAAAATTTACAATTATGCTTCAACGTTCTTCAACATTTTCGGCAAAATAAAAAAAGCCCAAGAAGATTACTTCTTGGACTTCCTTTTTGGTTTACGCGCCAATGCCTAAAAGCAATAGCACCTAAACTGATTTATCAATGAAACTTACTTATCGTTACGCTTGCGCTTAGCCGTTGCAACCAATCCGAGGATTGATGAGAGCAGCAAAGCAACAAGGCCACTATTTTCAGTAACATTTTGCTGTTCGCCTGTTTGTGGCAGTACAGGTGCTGGAGTTGGTGCACTCTCAACAGGTGCTGCTGGTTCTGGCTGTGGTGTCTTCTTCTGGTTCTTTTCATTCAACAAGAAGTCGTAGGCACGGTCATAGACCAAAACATAAACAGGGCTTTGATTCTTGGGACTCTTTGGGCGGCCATTGGCGACGTCGTCCTCGGCCTGCTGATATGCTTGAGCAGCTATATCATAGCTTGCCTGGTCAGCCACAGTCGTGTGCGTGTTGTTCTGCTTGTCAGCCAACAATGCGCGAGCTGCTTCACCGGCAGCATAACCCTTCTGATAGTTTGGATCGTTTGGCATTGCTTCTGGAACACCATTAGCGCCGTCATTCAAACCAGCAATCGTCCGACTATAGGCCTCGTCATAAGCTGCCTTGTCCTTTGCATTCAAATTAGCATCCTGAGGAGCCAATCCGGATAACGCATCACTTTGACCCGTGTTATCCACAGTTGTGATGTGCTTCTTACCGGCGTTGTAGCCTGTCATGTAATCTGGATCGGTTGACTGAGCTGATTTTTCACTATCGGCATCATTCAAACCGGCTTGAGCAGCTGCATAGGCCTTGTTATAAGCATCTTGGTAAGCCTGTGACTTAGTAGCCAAGTCACTTTCCTTGGCCTTGCCAGCAACCGCATCCGCTACACCAGCAATGGCACCATTATAGGCATCCTTTTCTGGCTGTGGGGCATCGTCCGCAGGCTTCGTCTGCGTTCCGGCATTGTTATAGCCAGTTTGACTGTCCTTATAAGCCTGGTAACCCTTCATATAGTTAGCATCTGCCTGCTCGGCAGCTGTTGGCTGGACGTTTGCCTTGGCGTCGTTATAACCCTTCTGCGCATCAGCATAGCCAGCAGCCTTTGAAACTGGGTCCATCTGGTTCACTTCAGCATCTGTCTTGAAATCAGGACTGTCGCTAAAGGCTTGAGTTGCAGCCTTTTGGGCGGCCTTTTGGACAGGATCTTTGGCAGCGCTGTCATCGACTCCGTTTTGTGCATCGGCATAACCTTGGTTGAAGGCAGCGGCTTCCGCTTCTCCAGCCTTTTCACCAGACGTTGGGTTTGTGATGGTTTGGCCATTCAGTGCAGCGTTCAAACCAGCGTTAAAGTCATTGGCACCACGCTGAGTAGCTGCATCGGCTGAACTACCAGGTTCGTTGATATTGCCTGCATCTGCAACACCGGCCTTGTACTTTGCCTGCAAGTCATCCAGAGCTGCCTTATAAGCATAGTTGGCTAATGGATCAGTGCCATTCAAATCGTCACTAGCATCCGGATTAGCTGAAAAGGCTTTTTGTGCTGCTGTAACGGCAGCTGCCACATCCTCAGCCTTAGTATCTGAAACCGTTGTACTTGGTGTCTTACCGGCAACAGTCGCATCAACATAGGCCTTGTCATTATTGGCAGTTGCCACACCTTGTTGCTGAGCACTATCTGGACTACTTGGTGTCGTACCATCTAAGACAGCTGCATAAGACCTTTGAACTTCTGCATAGACCTTACGAGCAAAGAGCTGGATAGCTGAGTTGCCCGAGTAAACCTTTTCTGGATCAACATTCAAACCATGGTTAGCATTAGCATCCCGGATAGCTGCCTGGCGTGCTGCCTCTGCATCGTTCAAACCTTGGTCATAGGCTTGCTTATAAACAGGGTCCGTCACCGTTGTTGCAGCGGTGTTGCCTGCTTGCGCTGCGGTAACAGCGCTAGCATAGGCCTTGGCAGCATCCGTATAAGCAGCTGGATCGCTTGCTGTTTGTCCTTGGTTTGTATTGCCCTTCTCAGAACCACTGGCAGCTTGTTGTTCTGATTTTGAAGCATCATAACCAATGTTGTATGAAGGATCCGTTGACTGAGATGCCTTACCGGCATTCGCATCAGCAAACGCTGCTTTCGCTTGGTTGTAACCGTAGTGGCCAGCTGGCGTATCTGCTGTTGGTGCATTCTTACCGGCCACATAATCTTTGGCACCAGATTCGGCTTCATCGGTCGCGGTTGCCTTCCCAGCATTGTAGGCATTCTTGTAAATGTCATCTTTACCAGAAAGATCAGTTGGCGTACCACTCTGTGAACCATCTTGGTACCCGGCCTTGGCACCCGCTTGGGCATCAGCATAGGCCTTGTTATAAGCATCCTGGTAAGCCTGTGACTTTGTTGCCAGGTCACTTGGCTTCGTGGCACTTGTGGTACCATCGGCGGCTCCGGCCTTTGCACCGTTATAAGCATCTTGCTCGGCTTGTGGCGCATTGGCTGCTGGTGCCGTTTGGTCACTATAACCACTCGTCTCACTCTTACCGGCGTTATAACCTGTCGTGTAATTTGGATTAGTTGATGCCGTAGCCTTACCGTTTTGACCATCTTCGTAACCGGCCTTGGCGGCATCGTATCCGGCAGCGGCTGCCTTACCGGCAACTGTACTGTCATCTGGGCGAGTGCCACCGTTGACATAGGTTTGGGCACCCTGAGCAGCATCGGTCTCAGCCTCTTGTTCTGCCTTCTGGTAAGCAACCTTGGCCACTGGATCCATCGTATTGATTTCATCAGGGGTCTTCACGGTACCATTCGTGACATCCTTGAAGGCTTCTGTGGCTGCTGCCTGAGCGGCCTTCTGGACTGGGTCAGTTGAGCTACTGTCATCCGTACCATTCTTGGCGTCTTGATAGCCCTTCTTGAAGGAATCAGCTGCCGCTTCTCCAGCCTTATTACCACTCGTTGGGTTGGTAATCGTTTGACCGCTGACTGCTGCATTCAATCCGGCTGTATAGTCACTAGCACCCTTCTTTTCGGCATCACTGGCGTTTGCTGCTGGGCTTGTGCCGGCAGCTGCGTCTTGGATTCCTGCCTTGTACTTCGTTTGCAAGTCATCCATTTCAGCCTTGTAAGCATAGTTGGCAAGTGGATCGGTGCCGTTCAAGCTATCATTGGCATCTGGATTTTGCTTAAAGGCTGCTTGCGCTGCTGTGATTTGAGCTGAAACAACTGTTGACTTGGCAGCCGAAACCGTTGCACTTGGTGTCTGGTTGGCCACTGTTACGTCAACGTAATTTTTATCATTGGTGCCTGCGGCTACTCCGCTTGCCTGAGCATCATTAGGATTCGTTGGTGTCGTAGCACCAGAGATAGCTTCAGAATAAGCAGTTTGAGCGTCGTTATAAGCCTGTTGCGCGACCGCTTGCACATCACTATTAGCAGAATACTTCTTACTTGAGTCAATTGCTTGACCGTGGTTATCGTCGGCATCCTGGTAAGCGACTGCACGGGCGGCGTTCGTATCCTTGATAGCTTGATCATAGGCTACCTGGTATGGTGCATCGCCGTTAGCTGCCGTAGCATTTGGTGTATTGTTGAAGGTCTTGCCCGTGGCAACAACGCCATCGTGATAACCCTGTTGCGCATCATTATAGGTTGTTGGATCAATGGCGCTGCTTGCGTTGTTTTGACCGTTTTGGTCATCGGTAATGGCTTGCTTTGCTGCCTGACCGGCGTTGTAACCCTTCATATAAGATGGGTCCGCTGCTTGGGCGGCACTTGGTTTCGTACCGTTTTGACCCGCAGCATAGCCGGCATTATAGCCGGTTGTCGCATCCTGATAAGCCTTGGTATAGGCGTCTTTATAGGCTTGCGACTGAGTTGAGTTATCAGCTGGCTGCTTGCCAGCAATACCATCGGCTGATCCGGCCTTCGCAGCATTGTAAGCATCCTTTTCAGCTTGCGTTGCATCAGCTGCTGGGGCCTTCTGATCATCGTAACCACTCGTCTCACTCTTACCAGCGTTATAACCGGTTGTGTAACTTGGGTCGTTTGATGTGGCGGCAGTGCCGCTCTTGCCATCGGTGTAGCCTGCCTTGGCGGCATCATATCCGGCGGCGGCGGCCTTGCCATCTACTGTACTGTCATCTGGACGACTGCCACCGTTGACATAGGCTTGGGCTCCCTTGGCAGCATCGGCCTGAGCCTCTTGTTCTGCCTTCTGATAGGCGACCTGAGCCACTGGATTCATCGTCTTGATTTCATCAGGAGCCTTGACTGTACCATCTGTTACATCCTTGAAGGCTGCCGTTGCGGCTGCTTGGGCTGCCTTTTGGACTGGATCAGTTGAACTACTGTCATCTTTGCCGGCCACGGCATCTTGATAACCTTTATTGAAGGAATCAGCTGCCGCTTCTCCAGCTTTATTACCACTGTTTGGGTTAGCAATCGTTTGACCATTGACCGCAGCGTTCAATCCGGCCGTATAGTCACTAGCACCTTGCTTCTCGGCATCGCTTGCTGTAGTTGCTGGGCTATTACCGGCGGCTGCGTCCTGGATTCCTGCCTTGTACTTTGACTGCAAAGAATCCATTTCGACCTTATAAGCATAGTTAGCCAATGGGTCAGTGCCCTTCAAATCGTCACTGGCATCTGGGTTTTGCTTAAAGGCTACTTGCGCTGCTGTGATTTGAGCTGAAACAACGGTTGACTTAGCATCCGAAACTGTTGCACTTGGCGTTTTACCAGCCACAGTATCATCAACGTAACTTTGATCGTTTTTAGCCGTTGCAATACCACTAGCTTGGGCATCATTTGGACTCGTTGGTGTCGTAGCACCGGAGATTGCTTCAGAATAAGCAGTTTGAGCATCCGTATAAGCCTGTTGTGCTACTCCTTGGACGTCACTATTAGCAGAATACTTGTAACCTGAACCATTTGCTTGACCATGGTCATTATCGGCATCCTGGTAAGCAACTGCACGGGCTGCGTTCGTATCCTTAATAGCTTGGTCATAGGCCACCTGGTATGGTTCATCACCGTTGGCTGCTGTAGCATTTGTTGTATTCACACCAGTCTTGCCTGTGGCGACAACTCCATCGTGATAACCCTGTTGAGCATCAGTATAAGCAGTTGGATCACTTGCACTCTGTTCTTGGCTTGTGTTGCCATTCTTCGCATCACTAATTGCTTCCTGAGCTGATTTTTCAGCATTATAACCGGTGGTGTATGAAGAATCAGTTGATTGAGACGACTTACCAGCAGCTGCATCATTAAATCCAGCTTGAGCCTGGTTGTAACCATAGTGGCTAGCAGGCGTATCTGCTGTCGGTGCACTCTTACCAGCTACATAGTCTTTGGCGCCAGCTTGCGCTTCATTAGCAGCTGTTGCCTGACCGGCAGCATAGGCCTTCTTGTAAATGTCATCCTGACCAGAAATGTCGGTTGGTGTACCACTCTTTGAGCCATCTTGATAACCAACCTTAGCTCCCGCTTGTGCATCAGCATAGGCCTTGTTATAGGCATCTTGGTATGCTTGTGACTTTGCTGAAAGATCACTTGGCTTCGTGGCACTTGTGGTTCCATCAGCTGCTCCAGCCTTTGCACCGTTATAGGCATCTTGCTCGGCTTGCGATGCATTAGCTGGCAAACTCTGGTCATTATAACCAGCAGTTTCACTCTTACCAGCATTATAACCGGTTGTGTAGCTTGGGTCGGTTGATGCTGAAGTCTTGCCACTTTGGCCATCCGTGTAACCTGCTTTGGCAGCGTCATATCCTGCTGCTGCAGCCTTGCCATCTACCGTGCTGTCATCTGGGCGAGCACCACCACTAACATAGGCCTGGGCTCCCTTGGCAGCATCTGCCTGAGCCTCTTGTTCTGCCTTTTGGTAAGCGACTTGGGCCACTGGGTTCATCGCCTTGATTTCATCAGGGGTCTTGACGCTACCTTTGGTCACATCATTGAAGGCTGCCGTTGCGGCTGTTTGGGCTGCCTTTTGGACTGGGTCAGTTGAATTACTGTCATCTTTGCCAGCCACGGCATCTTGATAACCTTTATTGAAGGAATCAGCTGCCGCTTCTCCAGCTTTATTACCACTGTTTGGGTTGGTAATGCTTTGGGTATCATTGTTAACCGCTGCATTCAGTCCGTTCGTATAGTCAATAGCACCTTGCTTTTCCGCATCGCTAGCTGTTGAAGCTGGGCTTGTTCCGGCAGCGGCTTCTCTCTTTCCGGTATCATACTGAGCCTGCAAAGAATCCATTTCGGTCTTATAAGCATAGTTGGCTAATGGGTCAGCACCCTTCAAATCGTCACTGGCATCTGGGTTTTGCTTAAAGGCAGCTTGTGCTGCACTGATTTGAGCCGTCACAATACCGGACTTAGCAGAAGAGACCGTCGTTGTTGGTGACTGGTTGGCAACTGTTGCATCAACGAATTTCTTATCATTAGTACCGGCTGCTGCCCCACTTGCCTGAGCATCATTTGGATTCGTTGGTGTTGTAGCACCGGAGATAGCGTCAGAATAAGCAGTTTGAGCGTCGTTATAAGCCTGTTGCGCTACTGTTTGAATATCACTATTAGGAGAATATTTCTTATTTGAATCAATTGCTTGACCGTGATTATCGTCTGCATCCTGGTAAGCGAGTGCACGCGCTGCATTTGTATCCTTAATAGCTTGATCATAGGCCACCTGGTATGGTGCATCGCCGTTGGCTGACGTAGCATTTGGCGTATTGACGCCTGTCTTGCCTGTGGCGATAACGCCATCATGGTAACCCTGTTGGGCATCATTATAGGTTGTTGAATCAGCTGAACTGCTTGCCTTGTTTTGACCGTTTTGGTCATCGGCAATGGCCTGCTTTGCCGCTTGGCCGGCGTTGTAACCCTTCATATAAGATGGGTCCGCTGCTTGGCTGGTATCTGGCTTGGTGCCATTTTGACCGGCAGCATAACCAGTATTGTAACCATTTGTCGCATCCTGATAAGCCTTGGTGTAGGCATCTTTGTAAGCTTGCGACTGAGTTGAGTTATCTGCTGGCTGCTTGCCGGCAATACCATCGGCAGCTCCAGCCTTGGCTGCATTGTAAGCATCCTTTTCGGCTTGTGATGCATCGTCTGCCGGAGCCTTCTGATCATCATAACCACTTGCCTCACTCTTACCAGCGTTATAACCGGTCGTGTAACTTGGGTCAGTTGATGTGGCATTGTTACCACTTTGACCATCGGTGTAACCAGCCTTAGCCTTATCATATCCGGCGGCGGTGGCCTTGCCATCTACCGTGCTATCATCTGGGCGACTGCCACCGTTGACATAAGCTTGAGCTCCTTGCGCTGCATCTGCCTGAGCTTCTTTGACCGCCTTCTGATAGGCAACTTGGGCCACTGGGTTCATTGTCTTGATTTCATCAGGGGTCTTGACGGTGTTGTTCTTTACGTCATTGAAGGCTGCCGTTGCAGCTGCTTGCGCTGCCTTTTGAACTGGATCTGTTGAAGAACTGTCATCTTTACCAGCCACGGCATCTTGATAACCCTTATTAAAGGAATCAATAGCGGCTTCACCAGCCTTGTTACCACTGGTTGGATTGGTAATGCTTTGGCCATTAACTGCCGCATTCAGTCCGTTCGTGTAGTCAATAGCTCCCTGCTTTTCAGCATCACTGGCAGTGGTTGCTGGGCTATTGCCGTCAGCTGCTTCTTGCTTTCCAGTATTATACTTTGTCTGCAAAGCATCCATTTCAGTCTTATAAGCATAGTTAGCGAGTGGATCAGTGCTGTTCAAGCTGTCAGGAGCATCTGGGTTAGCCGTAAAGGCTTTTTGAGCTACTGTGATTTGAGCTGAAACAATCGTTGATTTAGCAGATGAAACCGTCGCACTCGATGTCTGGTTAGCAACTGTTGCGTTAACGTAGTTCTGGTCATTTTGAGCTGTTGTAATACCACTTGCCTGAGCATCATTTGGACTCGTTGGTGTTGTAGCACCGGAGATAGCTTCAGAATAAGCAGTTTGAGCGTCGTTATAAGCCTGTTGCGCTACTGTTTGAATATCACTATTAGGAGAATATTTCTTATTCGAATCAATTGCTTGACCGTGATTATCGTCTGCATCCTGGATACTCTTTACTCGAGCTGCAAGTGCATCTTGGACACCTTGGGTGTAGCCCTTCTGGTACGGTACATCACCGCTTGGTGCAGTCGGTGATGTATCTGCGCCATTCTTTCCTACGGCCATAACCCCATCGTGATAACAACTTTGAACATCATTATAGGTTGTTGAATCAGCTGAGCTGCTTGCATTATTTTGACCATTTTGGTCATCAGCAATCGCTTGCTTTGCTGCCTGACCGGCGTTGTAACCCTTCATATAAGATGGGTCTGCTGCTTGGCTAGCATCTGGTTTTGTACCATTTTGACCTGCGGCATAACCATCGTTATAACCGTTTGTCGCATCATTATAAGCTTGGGTATAAGCATCTTGATAGGCTTGGGACTGCTTTGAGTTGTCAGCTGGCTTCTTGCCCGCAATACCATCAGCTGCCCCGGCCTTGGCTGCATTGTAAGCATCCTTTTCAGCTTGTGATGCATCTGCTGGCAAACTCTGATCATTATAACCGCTCTTCTCATTCAGACCAGCGTTATAACCCGTCATGTAGCTTGGATTATTAGTCAATGATGCAGCAGCACCGCTCTTACCATCCGCGTAACCTGATTTAGCATCGTCATAGCCGGCTGCAGCAACCTTACCAGTTACAGTAGTGTTATCTGGGCGACTACCACCATTGACATAGGTTTGGGCACCCTGCGATGCTGCGTTTTCCGCAGCTGTCAAAGCCTTCTGGTAGGCAACTTGAGCCACAGGGTTCATCGTCTTGATTTCATCAGGAGTCTTGATGGTGTTGTTTTTCACATCGTTGAAGGCATCTGTTGCAGCTATCTGAGCTGCCTTGATTACGGGATCACCTGAACCGCTGTCATCAGTACCCTTCTCGGCATCTTGATAACCCTGATTAAACGAATTAATAACGGCCGCACCAGCCTGATTTCCACTATTAGGGTTAGCAATGGTTGGCCCATTGACTACCGCATTTAATCCGGTTATAAAGTCACTAACTCCCTGTTTTTCAGCATCACTGGCAGTGGTTGCTGCGTTCGTGGCAGCTTTTCCATCAGAAATCCCAATTTGGTACTGCTTCTGCAAGGCGTCCATCTCAGCCTTATAGGCATAGTTGGCCAATGGATCACCGCTATTCAAGGCATCCTTTGCATCTGGATTTTGCTTAAAGGCTGCTTGCGCCGCTGCGATTTGAGCAGAAACAATGGTTGACTTAGCAGATGAAACTGTTGCACTTGGTGCCTGGTTGGCCACTGTTGCGTCAACATAATTCTTATCATTGGTACCGGCTGCTATACCACTTGCCTGCGCATCATTTGGATTCGTTGGTGTTGTAGCACCGGAGATAGCGTCAGAATAAGCAGTTTGAGCGTCGTTATAAGCCTGTTGCGCTACTGTTTGAATATCACTATTAGGAGAATATTTCTTATTTGAATCAATTGCTTGACCATGATTATCATCTGCATCTTGGTAGGCTGCTGCACGGGCTTTATTTGTATCCGTGATAGCTTGGTTGTAGCCAGCCTGGTATGGTGCATCCCCATTGGCTGCCGTAGCGTTTGGCGTGTTGACACCAGTCTTTCCCGTGGCAACAACGCCATCGTGGTAACCCTGCTGAACATCATTATAGGTTGTTGAATCAGCTGAACTGCTTGCATTGTTTTGACCATTTTGGTCATCGGCAATCGCTTGCTTTGCAGCTTGACCTGCGTTGTAACCCTTCATATAAGATGGGTCTGCTGCTTGGCTAGCATCTGGCTTGGTACCACTTTGGCCTGCTGCATAACCGGTATTGTAACCGTTTGTCGCATCCTGATAAGCCTTGGTGTAGGCATCCTTATAGGCTTGTGACTGAGTTGAGTTATCAGCCGGTTGCTTACCAGCAATACCATCGGCTGCTCCAGCCTTTGCAGCGTTATAAGCATCCTTTTCGGTTTGCGATGCATTATCTGGCAAACTCTGATCATTATAACCATTCTTCTCGCTTTGACCAGCTTGATAACCGGTCGTGTAGCTTGGGTCGTTTGATGCTGCAGAGGAACCACTTTTACCGTCGGCGTAACCGGTCGCAGCCTTATCATATCCGGCGGCGGTGGCCTTGCCATCTACCGTACTATCATCTGGACGAGCACCACCACTAACATAGGCCTGGGCTCCCTTGGCAGCATCTGCCTGAGCCTCGGTCAAGGCCTTTTGATAGGCAACTTGAGCCACTGGGTTCATCGCCTTGATTTGATCTGCCGTCTTGACAGTGTTGTTCTTCACATCATTGAAGGCGTTAGTAGCTGCTGCTTGGGCTGCCTTTTGGACTGGATCAGTTAAAGTACTGTCATCCTTGCCATCCACGGCATCTTGATAACCCTTATTGAACGAATCGATGGCCGCTTCACCAGCTTTATTACCACTGGTTGGGTTGGCAATGGTCTTACCATTGACGGCTGCATTCAATCCGTTCGTATAGTCAATAGCACCCTGCTTTTCAGCATCACTGGCAGTGGTTGCTGGGCTATTACCGGTAGCTGCCTATTGCTTTCCAGTACTATACCGGGACTGCAAAGAATCCATTTCAGCCTTATAAGCATAGTTGGCTAATGGATCAGTGCTATTCAAACTGTCAGGAGCATCGGGGTCCTTATTGAAGGCAGTTTGAGCTGCTGTGATCTGAGCTGAAACAATTGTTGACTTAGCAGATGAAACCGTTGCACTTGGTGTTTGGTTAGCCACTGTTGCATCAACGTAACTCTTATCATTAGTACCTGCTGCTACTCCACTTGCCTGGGCATCATTTGGATTCGTTGGTGTTGTAGCACCGGAGATAGCTTCAGAATAAGCAGTTTGAGCGTCGTTATAAGCCTGTTGCGCTACTGTTTGAATATCACTATTAGGAGAATATTTCTTATTCGAATCAATTGCTTGACCGTGATTATCGTCTGCATCCTGGTAAGCGGCTGCACGGGCTTTATTTGTATCCGTGATAGCTTGGTTATAGCCAGCCTGGTATGGTTGATCGCCATTGGCTGCCGTAGCATCTGGTGTGTTGACACCAGTCTTGCCTGTGGCAATAACGCCATCATGATAGCCCTTTTGCGCATCGTCATAAGTTGTTTGATCCGTCACACCACTTGCATTGCTTTGACCATTTTGGTCATCAGCGATAGCTTGCTTTGCTGCCTGACCGGCGTTGTAACCCTTCATGTAAGATGGATCTGCCGTTTGCGTGGCATTTGGCTTGGTACCATTTTGTCCCGCATTATAACCGGCTGTATAGCCACCCGTTGCATCGTCATAACCTTGATTGTAGCCGTCTTTATAGGCTTGAGACTTACCGGTATTCTGATTCTTCGTGTTACCGGCAATGGCATCCTTAGAACCGGCCTGTGCACCATTATAAGCATCCTGTTCTGATTGGGATGCAGTCGATGCTGGTTGGGTCTTATCATTATAACCACTTTGCTCACTCTTACCTGCGTTATAACCAGTCGTGTAACTTGGATCAGATGATGCTTGGGTCTTGTTACTCTGCTCATCGGTGTAACCTTGCTGAGCCTTATCATATCCAGAGGCCTCAGCCTTACCAGCCACGGTATTGTCAGCTGGACGGCTACCACCGCTCAAATAAGTTTGTGCTCCCTGCGCTGCATCTGCCTGAGCTTCTTTGACCGCCTTTTGATAGGCAACTTGAGCCACTGGATTCATCGTGGCAATTTCGGTAGCGTTCTTGACGTTACCACTTGTCACATCCGCGAAGCCTTCACTGGCGGCTGCTTGGGCAGCCTTTTGGACTGGATCAGTTAAAGTACTGTCATCCTTTCCATCCACGGCATCTTGATAACCCTTATTAAACGAATCGATGGCTGCTTCACCAGCCTTATTACCACTGGTTGGGTTGGCAATGCTTTGGGTATCGTTATTAACCGCAGCGTTTAATCCGTTCGTATAGTCAATAGCTCCCTGCTTTTCAGCATCACTGGCAGTGGTTGCTGGGCTATTACCGGCAGCTGCCTCTTGCTTTCCAGTATTATACTGGGCATGCAAAGAATCCATTTCGACCTTATAAGCATAGGTTGTCAAGGCGTCACTACCACTCAAGCTATCACTAGCGTCTGGGTTAGCCTTGAAATCTGCTTGGGCTTTGGTGATTCCATTGTTAACCGCCGTCGTCTTAGTAGCTGAAACCGTCGTACTTGTCTGACTTGGGTTGGCAACTGTGGCTTGCACGTAACTTTGATCAGTTTGAGCAGCGGTAATACCACTTTGTTGAGCATCATTTGGACTCGTTGGCACACTGTTGATCATAGTGGCGTTATAAGCATTTTGCGCATCCGTGTAGGCCTGTTCAGCGATTGTTTCCACATCTTTATTTGCTGAATAGGTTGTACCTGCACTATTAGCTTGGCCATAGTTAGCGTCTGCAGCCTGCATGGCCTTGGCTCGAGCTGCGTTTGTATCCACAATACCTTGGTGATAAGCAGTCTTGTATGGCGCATCACCGGTCGTAGCATCTGGCGTGTTGTTCAACGTCTTGCCCGTAGCAATAACCCCATCATGATAACCATCTTGGACATCCTTATAAGTAGTTTGATCCGTCACACCGCTTGGATTGTTGACACCATTATAGGCATCTGTCGTCGCTTGCTTAGCTGCTTGACCTGCATGGTAACCCGCCATATAAGATGGGTTATTAGGTTCAGCTGGCGTGCCGCCGCCTTGACCAGCCGCATAACCAGCTGGATAGCCAGTTTGGGCATCCTGATAGGCCTTGGTATAAGCATCTTGATAAGCTTTTGACTGGGCTGAATTATCGGCTTGCTTCTTACCTGCAATGCCATCAGCGGCTCCGGCCTTCGCTCCATCATAGGCTTGCTGCTCCGTTGGCGTTGCATTCGTTGGCGCAGTTTGGTCATTATAACCGCTCGTCTCACTCTTACCGGCGTTATAACCAGTCGTGTAGTTTGGATCATCTGATTGTGATGACTTACCGCTCTGACCATCACTATATCCAGACTGAGCTTGTTTATATCCTTCGGCTGCTGCTGCACCACTCACCGTACTTGCATTTGGACTGTCCTTACCGTTGACAAAATCCTGAGCACCTTGCGCTGCATCAGCTTGTGCTTCCTTCAAAGCCTGCTCGTAAGCAACCTTCTGCACTGGATCCATTGAATCAGTGCTCCTGGTAGTCCCATTCGCAACGTCTGTGAAGGCTTCACTAGCACCTTCATATGCTGACTTCTTCACTGGGTCGCCTGAATTACTATCATTTGGCGTGCCGGCCTTGGCATCGTTATAACCTGCATTATACGAATTGGCGGCTGCCTCACCGTCCTTATTACCAGTTGTTGGGTTAGTAATGGCTGGTCCATTGACTGCCGCATTTAATCCAGCTGCATAATCACTAGCACCCTTCTTTTCAGCATCACTGGCTGTTGCATCTGGATTTTTTCCGGTCGCTGCATCGTTGATTCCCTTTGCATACTGAGCCTTCAAAGAATCCATTTCAGCCTTGTAAGCATAGTTGGCCAATGGGTCTGTGCTATTCAAGGTGTCAAGAGCATCTGGGTTAGCTGTAAAGGCAGCTTGTGCTGCGCCGATTTGAGTCGTCACAATACCGGACTTAGTAGAAGAAACCGTCGCAGTTGTCGTTTGGTTAGCAACCGTTGCGTCAATGTAAGCTTTATCATTAGCACCCGCTGCTGCTCCGCTTGCCTGGGCATCATTTGGGTTTGTAGGTGTCGCAGCACCGACAATAGCTTCAGAATAAGCAGTTTGGGCATCGGTATAGGCCTTTTCAGCGACTGATTCTGCATCTTGATTTGCTGAGTAGCTTGTGCTTGAACTCTTAGCTTGGCCATGATTACCATCCGCATCCTGGATTGCTTGGGTCCGGGCATTAGTAATATCTGCCAACGCCTGATTATAGGCTGCTTGGTATACCGGGTCAGCTGATTTTGATGATTGAGTATTGCCTGATTTGTAAGCCGAAGCGCCATCCGCATAAGCACCCTTCGCATCGCTATAAGCTGCAGAATCATTGGCAGACTTTGATTGGTCTGTTCCATTCTTAGCATCGTCAGTTGCTAACTTGGTTGACTGACCAGCATTATAGCCGGTCGTATAGGCTGAATCATAAGATGTATCCGTTGATGGAGCTGATTTACCAGCATCCCCATCAGCAAATCCTTGCTGGGCACTAGCTTGTGCTTGGCTTGTGATATAAGAAATCGTATCGGTACCAGTAGGTTGGGCAGTACCATTCTTAAAGTTTTGAATACCCGCTGCTGCGGCCTTTTGACCATCGCTATAACCCTGTGCAAAGGAAGTTTGACCAGCATTTGATTCAGCATCAGTACCCGTTGGGGTTGCACTCTGCTTATTCTTATAGGCGTTCAAACCATCTTGATAAGCTGAAGCGGTAATCACCTTTGAATAACCAACTTCTTCATATTGGTTTAAGCCAGTATCTGAATTAACCTTCAATGCAGCATAAGCACCATACTTAACGTAGCGATCGAAGGTAGCATCTGTTGTACCACTATCGGCTGGCAATGATTGTGCATTTGCAGTCTGTGCTTCGGTGCTAGAGGAACCGTTTCCCTTAGCTGCTGTAACCGCCTGGTTGGCAGTATTGTACCCAATCTGAGCAACATTCACATTATTCATGTGGCTAGCAGCAGCCGTTGGAGCAACAGTGCCCGTTGACAAACCACCATTAATTAATGATTGACCATATTCAAAGCCGGCAATTTCAGCCTTGGTAGCATTACCATCGGGGTCGTCAGATGTCGGACTAACCGTCATGGCCTGGTTATAGCCGGTTAATGCGGCTTCGTAAGCAACCTTTTGATCATTAGTAGTCAAAGCATTAAAGTTTGGACCATAAGTGGTACCGGAAATATTGCCGGCCTGTTCATCTTTAACGAAGGCTGCCACACCTTGAGCATCCGTAAACGCTTGATTCTCTGCTGGAGTTGGGGTTGTATTCTTGAGATTTGCATCCACAGGAATAGTAGCACTAGACAGAATATTAGATAAGGTTTCATTCGGATTGTCCAGTGCAGCCGTGTATACCGTATTATATTCAGTTTGAGCTTGCGTATAATTTGAATCTTTCGAATTAGTTTGGCCTAACTTTGCATCATGCAATCCGGCATCATAAGCGGCAGCATTGTAACCTTGGGTAAAGGCGTCTGGATTGCTTGCATTCTTGTAGGCATCAGTCTGGGTGTAATCTTGGTTAGCAGTCTGATTTGAATAGGCCTTGTAACCCGCTTGGGCACTCTTATATCCGGATATATAATCATCGTTTGTCTGGGTATCAAACGGCTCACCTGCCTTTTTAGCGCTATTGTTGTTCTCGGCATCGGTAATACCATCTTGGATACCGTTTTCAACATTGCCTGTTGATCCATTGGCGACTACCATGTCACCATGGGTGGTGTCTTGAACCACTTTACCAGGATGACTTGAATCTGGTGTAAATCCTTCGACAGTGGTAGTGTACGAAGAACCGGTCACATTTAGAATCGTACTAACAGAGTTAATACCATAATGGAATCGCATACCAATATAATTTTTCGCATCTGCGGTCGGAATATCATAAACAACCTTCAAAAGGCCACCAGCATAACCTTGTGTTGAGACTGAGGTTGTGTAGGTATAAGGGTCAGCAGACGAATAACCATCCTTCAAATTGTCCCCGGTAATTTGATTTAACTGATCAAATGATGTTCCATTCGTTCCAGCGTTCGTTCCGGTGGCCACGCTAACGTAAAGAGGATACTTGCTGTTGTCCATATCTTCATAATTCGTTAATTTAACAAAGCCCGTAACCGTAGTCATTCCACTAGTAGAACTTGGTGCTGTGGTCAATGGACCAACAACTTGAACAGCCGGCACGTTTGCAATATCTAAAGTATTACCTGATATTTTCCCAGTGACAGAATCCCCATTCAAATCAGTTCCAGTATAGGTCGTAGACCCTGATGGCAGGTTAAAGTAGTACAGATACTGTTTGGTTCCGTTAGATTGTGTAATAGCAACTGTATAAGCGTTAATAGAACCACCAAGTGCATCATCATCAGTTCCTGCATCAGTTTGAAAAGCTTGTGCGTTAGTGGGCTTAATCATAATCACATGCGTCCCACCTACCGAGTTAATATTAAAGTTATCACCAAAGTAAGGAACACTATTGTTCCAATCCGAATTGGTATAACCAATCTTCAAGCTCCCCTTTGAACCGACATTAAAAGTCCCGTTATGAGGGTTTGAAACAATACCATAGTAGGAAGTTCCGTTGTGATCGGTTGCATTCTGAGTTGGCATAGAGTCAAGTAAAGCCTGCAATAATCCACCGTTAATAACGTTAATGGAGTTACCCGAGCTATACATGTCAATTGGCTCATTATAATTACCTGAGACCCCATTTTCTCCTTCATAATTTAAGGTCCCGCCATCGATATTAATTGAATCAGACCCAGTGGCCAGAATGCCACCACCAATAACGGTTGCGCTCCCACTATAGTGGCCAGGAATAATGTTAACAGTAGCATCCTTTTTAATGTTCAGAGAAGCACCACTAGTGTCCAAGATAATTCCAAAAGCAGAATCATCTTGTGAATCTTCAGGGGTCTGACCTCGTGATACAAGTGTCATTTTAGCGCCCGTGTCAACCGTGAAATTCCCCTTAGCAATGATATTGTTACCACCACCAACAGGTGAGGTTGTCCCGAAATAATGGGCGCCAGCCTGCAAGATAAAGTTGTTAACTTCCAAGTTTTCCTGAACACCGCTACCATCCATCGAAACACCCGTATGGAAGGGCGATGTGTAGGTATTCGAAGTATTATCTGGCGAAATAACGTTAACATTACCAAAGAAATATACATCATTTCCATATGCAGACAATAGCTGTGGACCAACGTAGTTCAGGTTTCCAAAATGAACCGCTCCACTTCCTGCCGCAAATGGTCCGTAATCGCTAGATCCATAAATCGTTTGAAAATTTTGGAGGTAGAGATCACTAGCAGAGTTAACTGTATAATTTAGTCCACCAAAATCCATCAAATGATTTTGACCATCAATCGTAAAAGATGACGTATTAGCTGTTTCAGTACGTTGCGTTTCTCCTAAGGCAGAATTGGTCAAATTAACATCGTTTGCCAAACGAATAGTATTAATACCCGAGGCGACATTACCACTATGTGTGGGATCTGTTGATCCAGTCAAGACAGACGCAAATTGACTTCCGTTTTGGACATAGGCAATCCCATTTTTAGCCTGATTGACAACATCATTGAATCCCTGGTCAAAGTAAGTATTGGCTGTTAAGGAAACAGAAACAGCCGTATTGCCCTTGTAGTTATCATTACCATCAAAGTATGAATTCATCGCAGCCAAAGCGCCACGATAGGCCTGGTCATAGGGATTACTTGTGTCGTTAGTGGCGGTGGCAAGATACTGATCCTTCGTTCCACCGTTGGATCCAGAGTAAACACCCTGCCACTTACCACTTTCAGCGTCTTCCTGACCCAACTGACCTAATGCATAGGCCACACCAGCATCAAAACTGGCGCCCAGATTGGTATCGCTTTGGTAGCTAGTACGAGCATTAGCTATTGATGCTGTCTGGCTCGTCGGAATACTAATATTGTTAGTAGTTGAATTAGAAGTGGTTGTTTGGACAGAGACGTTTGTTTGAGCATCCAACTTAGTATTTAAAGCAGTTTCATACTTGCTAGCACTAGCAGAAGCTTCTGCTGGATTATCCGCCCCACCTTGATTAACATCATCAGCACTGCCATATGCTTGTGGCGTTCCACTTTTGTCAATTCCTGTTGTATCGTGAGTGGTACCGTCGTCGTTCTTCTTTGAAGCGGTATTACCATAGAAGGTATAATCTTGCGTTCCAGTTCCCTGACCTTTAGTAGCAGAATTGTAAGCCGTCACTGCAGCCTGGGCACCACTATAGGCAGCGTTGTAATAGTCTACCGCCTGACCCAATTCAGAAGAAGCATTAGCTTTCCCCTGAAAGGCATCTTCCATCCCCTGTTGAGCTGCGGCTTGTTCAGCAGGTGTCTCAGACTCTGAAGTCGACGCTGATGAATCAGCAACCTCACTAGCACCCAAATTAACCGCAGCATTATCCCCTAACAAGTTAGCTGTTGTCACATTCGTGGTATCCGCATCAGTATTATCTGCTGACGTAGCTGAGTTACTTACTGCTGACCCAGAAGCACTCGTTGTATTTGTCGCACCAGCGCTCGCTGCACTCGTACCAGAATTGCTGGTTGAAGTCCCGACATTAGCAGAATTTGAACCGGACTTACCAGCTGCCGATGCGGACACACTTGTAGAAGTGCTTGCAGATGCGCTCACAGATACGCTTGTTGAAGCACTCAAAGATGTACTCGTCGACACACTTAAGGACGCACTGGTCGAGGAGCTTGTCGATGCGCTTGTGGAAGCAGTCGAGCTGCCACTAGACGAAGTGCCTGCGGTTTGCGAGGTTGTTGCGGCAGGTTGCGTTGTGGTTGCAGTCGTTGTATCAGCCGAAACTCGTTGGACGGCCGTGACACCTGCTAACAAACCAAAACTAGCCAATGAGACGACAACCCATTGGCTCTTTACCTTTCGCATGATTTTTTTATCTTCTACTTTTTGAAGAGTTCTCTTGTTATATAACATAAACACTGACCTTTCTACCCTTAAATTTGATGGAAAACATCGGAATTGAAAATTAGTAAGTATCAGCACCGGTCATATTGTTGGCAATTTATGCTAGAACAAATTTTAAAGCTTCTAAAAAGCGTCCTAAATTAAGCTAAGGCAGCCTTCAAAACGGATTGAAATTTGATTAATAAGTTTCCGCTTCCTTTCTAATTTAACTCTCGCCTGCAATATACGATAAGTGTTGAAATTCACAGAAAACAAAACAAACATACAGCGCGCTTATATTGTTTTTGTGCCCTTATATTATCACAAACATTTCTTTTATATCAAATGATTCTAATTCTTTTCTAATAGGAAAATTTATGACATTTTTTAAAGCTCATTAAAGAAGAAAAATAATTAAAAACGTTTTCTTTTAAAATCAAAAATTGATCTTTAATAAATTTGAACAAGGATTAGCATGATTCTTTTCTATAGAAATAAAAAAAACGAAGTTCCATTAAAGAACTTCGAAATTTTCCATTATTTTCTTTTTTTACTTCTTTTTCAAATTAGAATCAATGATTTTATTTCTAAATCACTCATTAATCAACAAAAACATTTCTAATTTATTTCTCTTATGCTACCGTCAACTAATTCATAGATTCGATCCGCATCTTCCTTTAACCGCAGGTCATGTGTAACGACAACCACGGCCTTATTTTCACGTCGAGCAATTTCTTGAAAAAGTTGCCCAACTTCTGCCACTCGCTCACTATCCAATGCGGCTGTTGGTTCATCAGCCAAAATAAAATCAGGATCCGTATACAAGGCTCGAGCAATCGCCACCCGCTGGGTTTGCCCACCTGAAAGTTCACCTGGATACTTGTCTAACAGTTGCGTAATCCCCAGCCGCTTTAAATAGCCTTCCATCACTGCTGGCGTCAGATTCTGTGTCTTCTTAACCTTATCCACTAAAGTGAATTGTTCTTTTACCGTTAAGTAAGGTACCAAATTATAGGACTGGAGCACAAAGCCAATATGATCAAGACGGAAACGGTCAGCTTCTTTACCGGTTAACCGACTAATATCTTGATCGTTAATCAGCACTGACCCATTAGTTGGACGTTGTAAGCCACCCAAAATCGTCAGCAAGGTACTTTTCCCTGAACCGGATGGTCCCAAAATTAATGTGAGCTCACCACGGTTGGCGACAAAGTCAACATCCTGCAGTGCCTGAACCTGATTTAATCCATGACCGAAGGTCTTATTCACTTGTTTTAATACTAAACTTTCCATGTGCTCACCCTCCAATCACTGTTACTGGGTCAATTTTGGCAATCAGCCGCATCGGAATCACAGCGCCCAAAAGTCCCATGACAACCAGGGCCAAGCCTGTCAGACCAATCAAGCTGAAGTTGAAGAACATTGGCACCGCTGCCGGCATAATGGCACTCGTGCCGAGAGCCAAGCCCATGCTAATCACCACCGCCACGGCCATCATTAAAATGGTTTGCGACAAGGTGTTCAACACTAAATAGCTAACCGGAATGCCCTGCGCCCGCAAAACAGCAAAATTTTCCATCTTCTGCACCGTCAAAATGTAGAGGAAGATGGCCACAATCACAACGGAAATCAGGATCAAAAAGGCAATCATCAGCACAAAGGTCTTATTTTGCGCACTATAACCAGGCATCTTCTCAAACAAGGCCGCCTTCGTTACTACCTGTAAATTGCTACCATGCACGGTTAGCTTTTCTCGACTAACAAAGCCAGAGCCAATGAATTGGTTCGTTGTCCCCTTAATAGCCGCCCACTGCGACCGGTCACCATAAACAATTGGCGCCATATTATACTCTGCATTTTTGGCAAAGCCGACCACCGTTAGGGGTTGGCTTTGTAGGCCTAGGGTTAATTTCTGCCCTAGCTTTATCCCCTGATTGGCCAGCTTACTAGAAACGACCACCTCATTTTTTGACTGCCACAAGTGGCCTTTTGTCAGTGAAATGCTTTGGGTCACCTGACTATTTTTACTCAGGCCAACAAACATTGCCGAGTCACGAAGGCTGCCCTGTTTTAAGATACCTGGGGTTAAGGCGAGTAAATCAGCCTGCTTTTCCCCAACCCGATTAGCATCGGCTCGCGTCAGCAAGGACTGACTTAGGTCACCGTTGGCATCTTTACTCAGCACCACTGATTTCGTCTGCCAGCTATTCACCGCCGCCGTATTTTCATTGGCCAACCCGAGCGCCAAAGCACTCAGAATAAAGATTAGGTAGGCAATCATCGCGATAACCGCTACGACCAATCCATAACGCAACTTTTCTTTTTTAATTTCATGCCATGCTAAGAACATCTTAAGCCTCCTGCTTGTGCCAACCGGACAAGGCATCTAATAGTGATAGAATCTGCTCCTTATCGGTCGGCGCTAAAAAGTATTCACGAATCAAATGGTGGACGGCGACATCGGCCAGCCACTGTGGCAAATCAGCAGTCGCCTTATCCCAATTGGTGCTGCTGGTTTCCTGATGATGAGCAGCCAAGATGGCCTCATCAACGACGTAATAATTGCTCAAAAAGGCGTAATACGGATTTTGTTCAACCTGATCAATAAAGGATCGAGTTGCTTGAAACGGGTTATTCCCAACAAAGGCCTCGTGAATCGTCGCCATCACCTGACCCAGGGTATACCGGTAAGCATCATCCAAGTCGGCAAAGTAGGTATAAAAGGACCCACGGGCAATCCCGGCTGCCTTCACAATATGGTTCACGTTGGCATCTAAAAGTGAATAGGTCGAAAATTCTTCTAAGAGAACCTGGCTGATTTTTTCCTTTTTGGCTGCATTTAAGTTTAAAAATGTGGCTTTTGGCATTTTTTATCTCCTTGTAATGACACAGTGTCATTTCTTCACTCCCCAGTCTACTCATTTATGACACCGTGTCAACATGTAGACAATAAAAAAATCCCCGAAGGGATTTTTCTACCAGAAGTCAAGCTCATCAAGGGTTTTGACTTCTTTTCTTTTTCTAAACATGATGATTTTAGACGCACTGAAATAAGCTATCATCTTTGCATTTTTTAGGAAAGTGGTAGGCTTAAATTAAGTTATTTTCTTGATGCAATTCATAGTCATAGAGTTGGTTATGAAGCACCAAGTAGTGCAATGTTCTTATTAGGCGAGACATGGCACCAATGGCAATCTTCTTGGTTCCGACACCTTGAGAAGATTGCTTTTTCTTTTGGTACCAGTCGTTAATGTGATTGGGATGGCCATATGTCGCTGTACTGGCCATATTGCCAATTGCTTTAAACAGAACTTTACGAGCAATGTGATTGCCTCGCTCGGTTATAAAGCCGGAACTTTGGTATTGCCCGGAATCATTAAACCTTAAATCGATACCGATAAAAGCGTTTAATTGATTACTCGTTTTAAAACGATTTAAATCACCTAGCTCGGCGATGAGCGAAACGGCTGGTGCTGATTGCCTAGCCAACTTGGATAGCTTATGTGCAATCAGGTTTAAGCGATTTTGTCCAATATGCTGATTCGAGATGGATTGAAGAGTATCGGCTAATGTTCGTAAGTTATGACTAGCTAGCTGGGCATGAGGAAAGACACTGAGAATTTCTAAGTATAAGTGATTATCCGTCGTAGAAAATAATTGTTCAATCTCTGGAAAAGTGAGTTGTAAGACACGATGAAGACGATTCTTAGTCTGAACAAAATCGTGTGTTAACTGTTGGTAAAACCGGCTCATATCTTGTAATTCAAGATAGATTGGCGCTTAAACATAATGTTTTGGCCTTTCCAATATGAATTGCGTTAAGGCAAGGTTCTTAGCATCATTCAAATCGTTTTATTCGACCGTAATTGGTCCAATTCTTTCTTGGCAGCTAGCGGATTTATAGCGATACGGGTAGTATTGATGCTCTATGAAGTGTTTTAGATGTCTTGAATAAACGCCGGTAGCTTCCAAGACAATGTCTGGAAACTCATCAAATTGTTGGATTGAAGTATTTAAACGATGAAAGCCAAAGACATCATGCGAAATTTTGTAGGATTCGACATTTTTTTGATCAACAGCCACAACGACTTGGCTAATTGATTTTGAAACGTCAATACCAACAACATAGTGCATCGTATGTGCACCTTCTTTTTATAATTTGAAACTTCCAGTGGCGAACACCATCATTTAATTTTCTATACTCGGCGTCATGCGTCTAACTTACTAAGAACAAATTGCCTGGTGTTACCAGTGAAACGGCCATTTTAGTTTGCGACATCAAGTGTCAAAAGGACAGGCGACCTGAGTTTCACTACCAATTTAGGTCTTAACCTAAAAAGGCTTGAAAGCAACGTTAACGGGGAATGGTTAGAAAATTAACTAAATTACCAAAATAACGCTAAAACCCTAAAGCATTATTTAGTAAACATATTCAGAAAGTGTTGAAAAGCTATTTTTGTTAAATAAGGTTGATCTATGAAGATATTGTGGCCTGTTTGATCTAGCAAAATTATACTGCCACTATCACTATTTTCAACAAGTTGGCATTGTTGTTTATAGCCAACAATTTGGTCATTTTTTCCTAACAGTTTTGTTAAGGGTATCTGATAATTTTTTTGTTGTAAAAGGGATTCATTAGATAACATATAATGATAATTCAATTCTGAAAGAAAAGAATCATTATTAAAAATCAGACCTGGAATTATCAATTCTTGATATTTTCCCAGTTTTCCTGATTGATACGACTATTCATACTTAAAAAATCATTATAATAATCAGCATTTTTATCAACCTTAACTGGTTCAATAAAGATATTCTGATGTTTAGCAAGTAATCGTTTTGACTTATGAGCGGTTACCACAGGGGCAGTCAAAAATAAGCCGATTATCTGATTAGAAAAAATTTCTGCCAATGCTTGAGCCATATATCCACCATAAGAATGACCATATAAGACAAATTTTTGATTCCCAATAATTTCTTTTATAGATTTAACCAATGTATCTAAAACTGTATCGCTGTTTGCCTTATCTATTGGTGCACTATGACCCATACCCGGTAAATCTAAATAAATCCTTTGCCAATTTGAAAACTGTAAAAATGGTTCAAAAAAAAAGATATTTGACTCTTTACTAAGTGCCATACCATGTAAGAAAACAATAGGCATACCGTCCCCAAAACTTTCATAATCCACTAAATTACTGGTTTTCATTTTCGTTACCCTCTCTTTCATTTTGTTCAATACTATCTTATCTTAGTACCAACTTACCATAAAGCTACTTAACATAATGCAGGTTACCAAAAGCCAAAAAAGCAGACCCCCAAAACTGGGGCCTGCTTTTTCTTTTATGATAAGTCCACTTGCTCAATGGGACTAAAAAAAATTGGTCTAGCTCTCATAATCCCAATTTCAAGGGATTTCAGCTTTGTGAAAAAATCATTTATGAGATCTTTTATAAGAATGTTTATTTAAATAACGATCAACAAAAAAAGTAATAACAAAATAGATAACGGCTGATAAAAGATCTTTTACAAGGGTATTATTATGAAAAAGGAAATGCACAATAACAAATAAAATCATCGCCGACATCAAATGCAGAACGACCTGCCGATTCATAAATTTGTCCAAAATCTCTCTCCTCCTAGGGGGCTTGTTGTTCAGTCATGCTTTTCTCTTTCCACATTTTCTGAGTAAAAATTATCTTTAAGAATCTTTTTTTATACAAATAGCCGAATAAAAAACGAAAACACCACACACAAACACAATCCCAGCTGCAATATTTAACAATAGTTCGTTACCATGATAGAAGTGTATAAAAACTAAGGCAACAATAAAAATTAATAAATATAATTTATCCCATTTTCCTAGGTGCTTCTTCATTCCGCTTTCCTCTCCCCTCGACATTTATTTACCAAAATTGTCTCGAATTGCTCTGAAAAAAACGAGTCCAAAAACCTATATTTTTATTATCACTCTATCTTTTCCATCAGCAATAATTTCTGATAATCTTCATGAGTGTAACCAAAAAATGACTTACCAGCAAACCATTTTCTTCCGTACGTTGTACGGAAACGTTACGTACAACAGATGAAACCGACAAGATTAACCTCATTTTCTGTACGGAAGCCTTACGTACAAGAAAAAACAGCCGAGTACTCGGGAAATCCCCACACTGTGGGGTACCACGCTTGCGTGAGTACAATTTCCCCTTATGCTCTGTTTTCATCATTTTGTACGGAAACTGTACGGAAAATTTGTACGTAAGCAGTTCGGGAGAACAGAAAATAATAATCCATTGTTATTTTTTTAAATGGATTATATTGTTTTCTGTAGTTTTATCATGAAATCTATTGAGATTTTAAGGTCTTGATCAGTTATCGGGAAATTATGGCCTCCTTCTCTCAGTTCAGGATGGTCTATTGTATTTCTTATAATGAAAGGTAAGCTGTGTTGTTTGCTTGGCTTAAATTTTCCCGCATTATATCTTTCCTGCATTAGTTTTATAAGGTCAGGATTATCTTGAACCTTAGGAAGTAAAAAGTCCTTTTCAAATGCATTTATACCATGGCTTTCTTGGGTGGGAGTAGTTTCAACCCAATGCACATATAGCTTAGTAAATAATTCGCTATGAAAGTCTGCTGTTGGAACATGAAAAGCTTTATATGTTATTTCTCCAATTGATATTGAATCAAATATTAAATCATTGGTATCTATGGGTGAATTTTTATCTGACTTATTTAAAATGATTACTTTATCTTTATTGTTTCGTAAATGTCTGAGAATATATGGGGAATGAGTTGTAATGAAAAATTGATCAAATTCGGATAAATCATTTATAGCATTTAATAAATTATCCTGTGCCTTTGGATGTAAATAAAGTTCTGGTTCATCAAGCAGGAAAAATAGGGGAAACTGTTTATTTTGCCTAGATTGTTTAGCAAACACTTGAATGATTGAAAATGCTAAAGCTCTCTGTAATCCATTTCCGTTCTCTGATATATTAGTTTCTTTTTTATTTTCTTTAACTGTGAAATTAGCATTTTTAATAAAATCATGAATGTCTGGAATATTAAAATTAATACCAATTTGAACATTTCCAAACTGATCATTCATAGTACTATTTATACTAGAAAGCGTCTGACTCAAATTTTCTTTGAAACCTTCTTTATCTGTTCTAAAAGCTTTTTCATAAGAAGCAATAAACGTTTTATAAATTTCGGTCTCCACAAAATTACGGGAAATTTGTTCTATTAATTTTCCAGTTATTTTTGTAGAACCAAAATTCTGAAACTCATTATTTTGCATTTCGGCATATACGGTTGTAAATGATAAAAGTTCTTTAATTGTTTTATCAATTCCGGATATATTTTCAAATTGTCCTTCCAATTTTTCTTCATTTTTTTCAGGGTTATAAACTCTAACCTTTTTGATGTTTAATGTAACTGGTTTTCCATTTTGTATAATAGTCTCTTCCTTAGAAGATCGTTTTATTCTAATAGTATTATTTTGAATACACCTTTGATACTTTTGAGGAATTATCTCTTTATTTACATCTGACAAGTATATCTCTACTGAAACATCTTCTTTTGGGCAAGTATTTGATACCACATCAGACTTTGAAGCACCACCGGTAATAAATTCAAGAGCATAAAACAACGTTGTTTTTCCAGAATTATTATTTCCAACAAAGTAATTCACTCCATTAGAAAAATTAATTTCATGTGTTCCCTTAAACGATTTAAAATTATTTAGAATCATTTTGCTTATATACTCTAAAATATACCCCTCATTTTCTGATTTATTTAATACCCTATAATAATTTTTTAATTAAATACCTTATACCAAAGAATTATTATTTCTCACTTTTGTTTCTTATCTTTTTAATTATGCATATTTAGAAATTTGTTTACTTTCAGATGATTTTTCCTTAAAATTTATTTTTTGGTTCACTTATTATCTAGCTTAATTAATTGCTCTGCGCTTGTTTTAAATAAATAAATAATTTTTTCTGCATATTCTTCTGGTAATTCTGGTTTTTCTTGGTGCATCCAAATTGATATTAAGCCAATAAAATTGTGAATTATAAATTTAGCTTGCATACCAACAGGTATGAATGTACTTTGATTATTATTTCGTTTTTCCAAAATAGGCAATAATATTCGTGAATAATGTTCTTCTATGAATAATACCCAAGATGAATCGTGATGTTTAGAGTAAAGAATTTTAAAAATATAGCTATTTTTATATATTAATGAGGTTGCTTCTCTAATTAGCAACTCCATTATATTTTTTTTATTTTTATTTTTTTTAATGACAAATAACATTCGGTTATAAATATCTTGATCCACATAAAAATACAAAGCTCTTATAATTTCATCCGTATTATGAAAATGACTCTGATATAAAGCTTGACGGGATATTCCCACTTTTTTAGCTATTGTACTCATAGATACATCAGAAAAGTTTGATTTATTTCTAGAAATTTCAAGGAATGCATTAATTATTTGAATGTCAGCTTGCGAAAAAATCATGTCAGCCTCATTTTTTGATAATTTAATTAACTAGTGTAAATGATTTAAATAAAAAGTAACTATATTTATTGCTTATTATACTAATATTATTTAACAACAAGCGAAAGGGGGTTATATTTACATGTGTAAATATAACCCCCTTTCGCTGATTGATAAATATATTGATAATAAAAATGGTAAAAAAATATTTACTAACAGATATTTTTACCATATTGAATTTTAAAAATTCAAAAATACTAAAAAATAGGAGAGAATAATATGCACAATAATTTAGTTAATGATCTTAATGAAATTATCGAAATTGAAAATGCCGAAGTTCCTAGTGAAGCCTACTGGTGGGCAGGACTAGCCGTAGGTGTAGTTGCTGTAGGACTTGCAGACTAAAATCGGGGAGAAAAAATGACAAATAGCTCGGAATTTTTAAATATCGAAGAAGTTGAACCTGTAGAATCATTAAGCAATGCACGGGACTTTGTAGAAGGTTTCGGTACAGGCATAGCGATTGGCATGTTCTTCTTCATGTAATTCATTTTTTAAAGTCCACCTTCTTAATGATATATAAGATGATGGACTTATTTTTATTTTTTGGAGGAAAATATTGATTAATCAATCTAAGAAAATAGGTAATTGTCTTTTTTATTCTCCAATAACACTAGAAAATGACAAATATCAATTGTTTAATAGGATTAACGGTAAACATTTTAAAGTTGGAAAAGCAGTTATAAATTTTTTGGAGGGATATTACTCTTCAAAAAAAGATTCAACAACACTATCGGAAGAACAAAAATATGTAATTCATAGATTAACCAATTTAGGAATATTAACCTTTAATGCTCCATCTAATTCCTTATTCAAAAAAATGATATATGACTATTGTCCAGTAAATTTAAATTTTTCTTTTCAATCATTGAAAAAAATTAATTTTATATGGAACATTATAGTTTTAATAACTTTTTTAACATCTATTGTTTTACTTTCTTTAAATTTCAATCATGTACAAAAAAATTTTATTTTTCCAAATATACATAATATTTTTTTATATTTAATTTTTGGATATCTAATTAATTTTTTAGGAACTATTTTACATGAAGGATCTCATTTTTTATCTGCACTTGTTAATAAGGTTTATGTACCTCGCATAGGATTAATGATTTATTATTTTTCTTTTGCAGGTTTTGTTGACATTACAGGTGTTAGATTTACTAACAATAATGTACTAGCTAAGGTATCTTTATCAGGGAGTAAAGCAAATATTTTTTTAGGTTCTCTTGGGATTGTTTTATTAATAATTATAAATGCCAAATCCTATTTTTTGAGTGTTCTTATAATCATATCTGTCTTAACTTTGTTATCTAATATGAATATTTTTTTAAAATTGGACGGTTATTATGCCCTAGAATCATTATTAGACGAAACTTTTATTCGAGAAAAATCAATCAGTTTAATTGGACATTTGAGTAAAAATAATTTACAAGATTTTAAAACAGTTACGTTAACCATAATGGGTATATTATCAGTTATTACCGTTTTGTGTACTTTTTTATTGTTATTTTCTGTTATTTTGAATAGCTTTGGGATCACTATATGAAAGACAATTTATTTTTAAGAGTTTTGGGTATTGATGGGAATTTTAAATTAGAATGGAACAATCATTATAAAGTAGTCAACAAAAAGGAGTATCAGAACTTTAAAAAAAAAGGATTAACTGTTAAAAATGTATTTGATATTGATAATAAGGATTCATTAAATCTGGATAGAAATTCTTCATTATATTTTTTCAATAACGAATTCTTTATTGAAAATGATATATCCCCAACAATCCTTAATAAAAAAATTTATATTATTGGCATTGGAGCTCTGGGTAGCAAGATGTTCAAAAGCTTAGTTTTATTAGGTTTTAACAACTTTGTGATAGTTGATCCAGATGTCGTGGAGCAAAGTAATCTGAATAGACAAGAATTATACAGTCATGAGGATATTGGGAAATTAAAAGTTTTTGTTGCTAGTAATTGGGCAAATAAATACAATCCTAATATTAATATTTGTAAAATAAATAATTTTATATCGTCTAATTCAGACATAGAAGAAATTATAAAAAATAACGGTCGTCCTGATGTTGTTATTAAGGCATATGACGAACCACAAAATCATATGTCCATTTTCATGGAAACTATGCAAAAATATAAGATTCCTTTTACTTCTGGAGGAATTACTGCTAATGATATTGTGGCGGGTCCTACATTTGTTCCTAGCAAAAGAATTAAATTTAAATGGAAAAATTTTACTTCCGTAATTCATGGAAAATATCCAGTTGTTAATTTTGAATTTGATATACTTGCTGGTTTGTTAGTCCCTGAAATAATTAAAATATTAAACTTTAATTATGAAGGACTAAATTTTTTGAAAATTAAAAAAATTTCTATATATAAGAATAATAAGAATAAAAAAATCAAAACCATTGGTCTTATTTTAATTATCATACTTTTTTTTATAATATATTTTCATATTCCATGGTTAATGTTTGTTTTATTTTCTATTTTATTTTTATCATTTTTTAAATTAGATAAATGGCAATATCTTTTTTTTGCAATTACAACTAATTTATTAGGCATATTATATGCAATATCTACAAATTGGCAGATGAAAGATGGGCTATTAGCATCATTTATGCGAAATATACCACTGATATGGAGTGGCATTATTTTTCTAAGCAATACAATATTAGTGTCTATGTTATTTTTTAATGTTTTAGGGAGGGTAAAAAAATGGATTTATCAAAGAAAATAATCTTGTTCATCTTAATAGTTTTTTTAATTACTAGTCATTTTCATTTATTAGATAATATTATTCCTGTTCAATATAGAGACCTTGCTTATATTGTGGCAGCATTGATTATTATTTGTTTAGTATTTATTTTTAAAAAGTAGGAAATATTATGAATGTAAAGCTAAATAATATAACTAAACGTTTTGGCAATAAATATGCTGTTAAAAATCTCAATGCTAATATTGATGAAGGGAAAATATTGGGAATAGTTGGGCAAAATGGTGCTGGAAAAACAACAACATTCCGGATGATTTTAAACTTTATACAGCCAAGTTCAGGTAACATTAATTGGTATAACTTTAATAACGAGAGTAAAATTCGATCACAAATAGGATTTCTTCCAGAAGAAAGAGGATTGTACCAAAAATGGAGTATAGAAGAACAAATTGTTTATTTTTCAAAACTTCATAATATGAACAAAATTGACACATTAAAAGAGTTAGATAAATGGATGTCTAGACTCGGAGTAATTGGGAATAAAAAAGATAAAATACAAACTCTATCCAAAGGAAATGCTCAAAAAGTTCAATTCATTGCTACCGTTATTTTTAAACCAGAATTGTTAATACTAGATGAACCATTCTCAGGATTAGATCCAATTAATAGTTCTTTGATTATGGACAGCATTATTAAATTAAGAGATCAAGGAACCTCTATTGTATTTAGTTCCCACGATTTGGAGGGAGTTGAAAAAATATCAGATAACATTTTAATGTTAAAAAATGGCAAGACTGTTACATCTGGTAATCCAAAAGATATTCGAGAATCTTTTGGATTTAAAAATATATATGTTGAATCTGATATCAATGATGAAACGCTGTTATCTATTCCTGGTGTAAAATCTATAAATAATGATCGACTTGGACGTAAAATTAAAATTGAAAATGATGAAGTTGGGAAAGCAATTTTTAAATTAGTTTCAAACGATGGATATGTTAAAACATTTTCTCAGCAACCTCCGACTTTAAAAGAAGTATTTGAAAAGTATGTACAGGAGGAAACATAATGTTGTTTGGACATTTAGGAACAGTTATTTTTCAGACATTTAAAATAAGAATTAAAAAACCTAGTTATTGGATTATGGTATTAGTTCCGATAATTTTAATGTCTGCATTATTGTCCATTACTTGGATTACACAAAACAATAATTCAAGAAAAATCAATGTTGGAATTATTGATAATAAAATTTTATCTGTTGAAATGAATAAAAATGATAATTTAAAGGTTATCAATATTACGAACAATGAAAAAGAAAAATATTTAAAGAATAAAAAAGTTGAAGTAGTTATAAGAAAAGATTCTTTCAAAAATGATTTTGATGTTTTGAGCACTCATCAATTATCGGCGAGTGATAAAAATATAATAGATAATGAACTAACACAATATAATTACAAAATAAATCTAATTAATGCTAACTTATCAAAAGAGCAATTAGAATTAATTAGTAATAATAAATCCGTTAATTATACTACACTTGATAAAAGCTCTGAATCCTCAAACCAAGCAAATTTTGCAATTTCTGCAGTCTTGGGAATTTTTATTTTTATTTTCTTAACATCTTACGTTAGTATGATTGCACAAGAAATTGCAAATGAAAAATCATCGAGAATTATGGAAATACTATTAGCGTCTACTTCAGCTAAAGATCAATATTATGGAAAAATATTTGGAATATTACTTTTAGCATTAGTACAAATGACAATATATATTGTCATATTCTTCTGTTCATTTTTATATTTTAAAAATCATATTAATCTTCAAGTAATAGACCAAATATTATCACAATTAAATTTCGAAATTCTTATAATTTCTATTTTCATTGTTTTAGTTTCTATTGCTTTATATACATTTTTAACTGCCCTTATTGCATCATTAATTAATGATTTTAACCAAGTTCAACAAGCAATAGCACCAATTACTTATTTAGCAATGATTGGATATATCCTTGCGTTTATTCTACCTAATTCAACAAATAATATAATTATAAATATTCTTTCCTTTATTCCTTTTTTTTCTCAAACATTAATGCCTGCAAGATTATCTATACACAGTGCTAATATTAATCAAGGCCTACTTTCTTTAGGAATTAACTTAATAACATTAATAATTTTAGCTCAAGTTGGATTAAAATTATATTCAAAAAATGTATTAAGTTATTCTAGTGATAATATATTAAAACAATTTTTACAGGGATTAAAACATATTAATTTGATAACTAAAAAACGATAAAAATTAATTATATTCAAAAAGAAAAAATATTGACTTATGAATCGTATACTGCCAAGGGCAGCAAGTTTTTTTGAGCAGAGAGAGCCCTTTTGTAAAATCTCAAAATTGAGAATACAAAAGGGCTTTTCCAAGGTATAGCTAAGAGCCATCGCTTTGGTCAAGTCGCTAACACGGTTTAAAGAGCATTCTGCCCACTCTCTCGTCTTTAACGGGTTATGTGCTTAGCAGCAAAACTTCCACTCTGAACTGAAAACGCCTCTCAGAGCCTCCTAAGTGCTAATCTAGGATCCACTACTTTGCCAATCACTTGTTTGGCGAGCTAACCCATGTCCATTTATTCATTGCCCAGTTAAACACTACTTCAACCTTTGGACGTGGTTTGGTCGCTATTTGCAAACCACCTGACGGGTACACGCCTGTCCCGTTTCAATCTTATAGGATAACGGCCCAAAGGAAAGCAAAAGCCGTCACAGCAACTAAAAAAATCCCCGAAGGGATTTTTTGATAATGAAATTAGATAACATCCAAGTGTGTCTGACCACTCTTGACCAAGCCCATCTTCAAGAAGACCCGGTATAGCACGAAGGACATGAAAGCAGGCAAAGCAACTCCGAAGACCAGGAAGGTTCCCAACATTTCGGGATTCTTCGTTGCCAAATCAAGTGGCACGATCAATGAAGTCAAGCCCATTCCTGCCAAAGAGAATGGTACCGTCAAATGGAAGGCAACCGCAGCGATTGGTGCACAGACAGCTGCTGAGACAACTGGTGGCACAAAGAGCCATGGATTGCGGACCAAGTTTGGAAATTGGATCTTAGGCGTAACAAATGCTTGTGCGATAAAGGTTCCTGGCTTGTTTTCGTGGAAAGACATGGCAGGATAAGCGGCAAACATAGCAGCCGTTCCAACTAACATAGCACCGGCACCCATTGGTGAGCTAACACCGGTTGCACCGATGGCCACCGCTAAGGCGGCAGATGAAGCTGGCGTCATCAAGAAGACAGCAAACAACATGGCAACCAAGGCCGTTCCAACAACTGGGCTCCAGCTAACAGTGGCGGCGATGGCCTTACCCATACCAACCAAAATTGGTGTCGTGACACGAGCCAAGTAGTAACCTGAAACGGTTCCCACCAATGTTGTTAATGCCGGCACGATAATCATATCCAACGGCGTTTTACCAGTCAGCCACTTCCCAAAGAGAACCGCTACCAAACCAGCCATAACGGCTGAAATTGGTTGTCCCGTGGTCAAAACGATTGAACTTGGTACCTGAACACTTACAAAGCCGGTAACCGTTGACAACTTCATTGTTGAAGTCGTGAAAAAGGCAGCGTTAGCGCCAACTGTCGAAGCAGCCATTGCTGAAAACATGACCATGGTATTGGTCTTTAACTGTGAGGCAATCGCCACACCAAAGGCTGCTGGCAACATAACCTTAGTAATCAATCCCAATTGCACCAACACTGGCCAATGAGTCAACCCACCAATGGACTGCATCAAAAAGCCCATTCCAAGCGTGACCAAGATGGCATTTGAAATGGCCGCACTGACGTTATAAACCTTCTCTTTTAATGTTTCTTGATCTTTTGGAGCTGTTTCAACAGCCGTTTCTGATTTTTCAAAGTCCAAAGCATCTTCTTGGACTTTATCTCCCGTTACTCTTGCATCCATATGCATCACTCCCCTTTTCTTCCCTTTAACCAATCACAAATTAAAAGGCCCTAACGCTAAGCGTTAGGACCTTTAACACTCAGTTACTAAGAACTAGTAGCTGAGCACTTAAAACCAACCTACTAGTTTAATTGTTTAGTAAGCTGACAATAATAATGACTTGTGATTGGGCCTGATTTGTTCGCATTAACTTGTACATGATCATCACCCTCTCTTCTTTATATGATAAATTAATTATAACATTAGAATTTGATTGGTCAACACTAATTTTTCTAATTTAATTAAACCATTTCCAGATGCGTCTGACCGGCCTTGATCCAACCAATCTTACGCATGATTCGATACAGGATAAAGGAAATCACAACTGGTACCGCCACACCGAAGGCCATGTAAGCACCAAAGACCGTCATGCCCTTACCGAAAAGTGCCAAAGGAACGATGAAGGAGTTGAAACCAATTCCTGCCATTGCGAACGGTACAGTAATATGGAAGCCGATTGTCGCAATTGGTGCTGCAATCGCTGCGCCTACCATTGGGGGAATCAGCAACATTGGGTTTTCAATAATGTTCGGGAACTGAATCTTCGGAGTAACAATTCCTTGAGCAATTGTTGCCCCAATCTTATTTTCATGGAAAGACATTGCTGGATAAGAAACGAAGACAGCGGTCGTACCAATCAAAATGGCACCGGCTGCTTCGGGTGAGCTAACACCGGTTGCGCCAATCGCTACCGCCAAAGCGGCGGCTGAAGCGGGCGTCATCGTCAAAGCACCGAAGACCATGGCAACACAGGCTGTTCCAATAACGGGGTTAACTGCAATACTTGCTGTAATCATTTCACCCATCTTAACCAGGATTGGTGTTGTCACAATGGCTAAGTAGTAACCGGATACTGTCCCAACAATCGTCGTCAAGGCCGGCACAATCACCATATCCAATGGTGTTTTACCAGACAACCACTTCCCAAAGAGGACGGCAATCAAACCAGCCAAAACGGCTGAAATTGGTTGACCAGTTGTAATCACGGTTGAGCCAACCGCTTGTGCACTCGAGAAACCTGTGACCGTCGCCAACTTCATGCTTGAAGTAGTGAAGAAAACGGCGTTGGCGCCAACCGTTGAGGCAGCCATGGCTGAGAACATAACCATCGTATTCGTCTTCAATTGTGAAGCAATCGCAGCACCAAAGGCGGCCGGCAAAATGATTTTCGTGATGGATCCCAACTGGATCATTGGTGCCCAGTGAATGAATCCGGCAATCGTTTGCAACAACAAGCCCATCCCCAAAGTCACCAAAATGGCGTTGGAAACCGCTGCACTAACGTTATAAACCATCTCCTTCACAGACTCTTTGTCCTGCTTACCCTCATTTTGATTAACCGCTGTTGTTTCGGCCTTTTCAAAATCAGTCACATCTTCTTCAATTTTTGCTTGACGACTAATGTCCATCGCTTCTCTCCTTTACTAAATAAAAAAGGCCCCGGCAGTGTTTTCACTGCCGGGGCCTTTTGCCCAAGCAGCTACTGGAAGTTTTCTCCCAATAGCTGACAAACTCAAAAATCAACTTACTAGGAGTACATTAGCAAGCTGAGCAACAACGCGAATTGAGATTGAGCGATTTGACTTTGATTCATAGTATTCTTCATAAGTGAAACCGCCTTTCTTTCTTCGTCTTGTTTAATGATGACTTTATTATAACATGAGAATTTGATGAGTCAACACTAATTTTATTTTTTTATTAATTTTATGTGAGCTAACGATTCCCATTCGATTTGGTACCACATGAACACTAGTAACAGACACAAAAAAAAGATTTCTGAATTAATTCAGAAATCTTTTTTATTGATAATGATCCTGATTTTTCAGCCATCGCCCTCTTCAAGGCACGACAATGACAACCAAAAACAAGAACCTTTAATCATTCAGATCATTAGAACAAACCGGTAATCTGCCCGTTTTCATCAATATCGATGTCCAAGGCAGCCGGATGCTTTGGCAAGCCAGGCATGGTCAAAATTGACCCAGTCAGGGCAACTAAGAATCCTGCACCTAGCTTAGGCACGAACTCACGGATATGGACCGTAAAGTCCTTCGGTGCACCTAATTTCTTCGGATCATCAGAAAGCGAGTATTGCGTCTTCGCCATCACGATTGGCAACTTGTCCCAACCGTATTGCGCAAAGTCCTTCAATTGCTTTTCCGCTTTAGCAGATAGTTCGACAGCTGCGCCGCCATAAATATTTTCAACAATGGCCTGCAACTTCTCCAATGCAGGCGCATCTTCTTGGTACAGTGGGGTAAAATCAGCATCCGCCTGGTCAATGGTTTCAACCACGGCCTGGGCAAGGTACTTGGCACCAGCACCACCCTGGGCCCAAACATCGGCCAAGAAGACCTGGGCACCCAGTGTCGCTACAAAGTCTTCAATCATCTTAATTTCAGCGTCGGTATCAGCCGTGAACCGGTTCACCGCCACCAAAACTGGGCGACCATAGCGTTGCATAGCCTTGATGTTTTGACCAAGGTTTTCCAACCCAGCCTTTAAGGCTGTCAGGTCTTCCTGGTTCAAATCAGCTAGCGCGGCACCACCGTGGTGCTTCAAGGCACGAACGGTCGCAACAACCACGACCGCATCGGGTGCCTTGCCAAGCTTTGGCACCTTGATGTCCATAAACTTCTCGCCACCAAGGTCTGCACCGAAACCAGCTTCCGTGACAACGTAGTCCGCCAGCTTCAACGCCGTCTTCGTTGCCAAAACGGAGTTCGTTCCCTGCGCGATATTGGCAAATGGACCGCCGTGAATAATGGCCGGTGTATGGGCCAACGTCTGAACTAAGTTGGGCTTAATCGCGTCCTTCAAGAGAACGGTCAAGGCGCCAGCCACACCCAAATCAGCAACCGTGACCGGTTCCTTATCGTAGTTGTAAGCCACGACAATCTTTTTAATCCGCTTCTTCAAGTCTTGCAAATCAGTTGAGAGGGTCAAGACCGCCATCAACTCCGAAGCGACCGTGATATCAAAGCCGTCTTCGCGTGGGACACCTGAAGTTGGTCCACCAAGACCAATCGTCGTGTGACGCAAGGCACGGTCGTTAATATCCAAAACCCGCTTCCACAAAACGCGACGTGGATCAATCTTTAATGGGTTGCCCTGGTAAATACTGTTATCCAGCGCCGCCGCCAGTGTATTGTGAGCACTCGTCAAAGCGTGGAAATCACCAGTGAAATGCAGGTTGATATCAGCCATTGGAATCACTTGCGAGTAACCACCACCGGTCGCCCCACCCTTGAGGCCCATCACTGGGCCAAGGGAAGGTTCCCGCAAGGCAATCATGGTTTTCTGTCCAGCCAAACTTAAGGCATCCGCCAAGCCAACCGTTACGGTTGACTTTCCTTCACCAGCCGGTGTTGGATTAATCGACGTCACCAAAATTAGCTTCCCTAAGTCTGATTTACGATTAACACTTTTATCTAGGTTAATCTTGGCCTTATCGTAGCCGTAAGGCTCAATTTCATGCGCCTTAAGGCCTGCTTTTTCGGCAACCTCGCTGATCGGTTGAACAACCGCTTCTTGTGCAATTTCGATATCTGTTTTCACTGGCACATCCTCATTCTTTCGCTAAGTCAACCGCCCAATGACCAATGTCATGACGATAAACTAAGTCACCATGGGTCTTATCCAAAACATCATATACTAGAGCTTGCGCACTCGCCGTGTCCTTGGCATGACCAACAACCGTGGCCACACGACCACCGCTAGCGACCAAGCCATTTTCAGCAAGTTTAGCACCGGCGTAATTGACCGTCAATGGTGACAAATCAGCCGCCGTCGGCACCACGCCACCCTTTTCGGGTGCCTGTGGATAGCCTGGCGCCGCCAGTACTACCCCTAAGTATACATCATCTTCTTGCCACTGTACTTCTGGCTCCTGACCTGCCAACAAATCCAAAATCAATTGATAAAAATCAGATTGGAGCTGGGGCAAGACTACCTGGGCCTCTGGATCCCCAAAGCGAACATTAAATTCAATCACCTTTGGTCCGGCTGCAGTGAGCATCACCCCAGTATATAAGACACCGGTAAAGGGTGTGCCCCGGTCAGCCATGGCAGCTAACATTGGCGTTACTAACTCATCAACCGCCTGCTTGGCATCTGCTGGACGCAACCAAGAAAGTGGACTGTAAGCCCCCATTCCACCGGTATTTGGTCCGCGGTCATGGTCATAGCGGCGCTTATGGTCCTGTGCCATTGGCGCGTGGACAACCTGGCCATCTTGACCCACCAAAGAGAAGATGGAAAATTCAACCCCGTTCAAGAATTCCTCAATCACTAATTTAGCGGTTGGATCCTTCTTGTACAAACTTTGCAGGTATTCATCAGCACTCGATTGGTCTTCGATGATGGTGACACCCTTACCGAGCGCCAGACCATCAAGCTTAAAGACCATTGGCCAATCAAAGCTAGCAATCGCTGCCTTGGCTTCGTCTTGGCTTGTCACCGTAACGGCCTTGGCCGTTGGAATTTGGTTAGCAGTTAAAATTTCCTTGGCAAAGGTCTTTGACCCTTCCAATTGTGCAGCAACGGCATTTGGACCAAAAATCTTCAAGCCTGCTGCCTCAAAGCGGTCAACAATCCCTAAAATCAAAGGATCTTCGTTGCCGACAAAGGTCAAATCGACCTGTTTCTCTTGAGCAGCCTGCACCAGGGCGTCTAAGTCGTTTGCCCCAATGGGTAAGCGAGTCAAGCTTTCTTCCTGCATGCCATCATTCCCAGGAGCCACGAAGACTTCATCGACCTGGGGACTTCTCAAAAATGTTTGGGCGAGCGCATGTTCACGCGCACCTGAACCAATTACTAATACCTTTGCCATAACGATTGTTCCTCTTGCTTAATGCTTGAAGTGACGACGACCTGAGAAGACCAAAACCAAGCCCAATTCATCGGCCTTATCAATTGAATCTTGGTCCTTGATGGATCCACCAGGTTCAACCACTGCCTTGATGCCGTTTTCAGCGGCGTAAGCCACTGAATCATCCATTGGGAAGAAGGCATCAGATGCCAAAACAGCATCTTCAAAGCCAGGCTTTGCCTTGGCCTTTTCAATTGACATCTTCACTGAGTCGATTCGGTTTGGTTGACCGGCTCCAACACCCAATGTTTGGCCATCACGGGCCACCACAATGGCATTGGACTTCGTGTGCTTAACAGCCTTTTGTGCGAAGACCATTGCCTTCAACTGTTCAGCAGTTGGTTGTGCCTTTGATACGACCTTAAAATCAGCTTCTGTTTCGGACAACAAGTCACGGTCCTGGGCAACAAAGCCACCCAAGACAGAAGTTACTTCAGTCTGATTTGGCACATCCGTTGTGAATGGCAAAGTCAAAAGACGCAAGTTCTTCTTCTTAGCCAAAACTTCATAGGCTTCCTTGGTAAAGCTTGGGGCAATAATGATTTCCAAGAAAATCGCGTGCATCTTTTCAGCAGTTGTCAAATCAACTTCGCGGTTCAAGGCAACGATACCACCAAAGATTGAAATATCATCGGCAGCAAAGGCTTGGTCCCAAGCTTCTTCAATCGTTGCGCCCTGACCAATACCGGCTGGGTTCATGTGCTTAACCGTTACGACTGTTGTTTCATCGTATTCAGCAATGATGCGCAAGGCTGCATCAGCATCGCGAATATTGTTGTAAGACAATTGCTTACCGTGCAAGATATCAGCATTCAAGATTGAATACTTTTCAGGCAATGCACTTGTATAAACAGCAGCGTTTTGGTCTGGGTTTTCACCGTAGCGCATGTCATCAAACTTTTCACCAGAAATTGTCAATTGTTCTGGGAATTCCTTGTCAGTCAGGTATGAAGCAATCAAGGCATCATAAGCGGCAGTGTGTTGGAAGACCTTCGTTGCCAATTGGCGGCGGAACTTTTGGTCATCTTCGCCACTCTTCAAATGGGCAATCACTGCTTCGTAATCCGTTGGATCAACAACTGGCAAAACAGCAGCAAAGTTTTTGGCTGCTGAACGCAACATTGATGGGCCACCGATATCAATGTTTTCAATGGCATCCGCATCGGTAACGTCAGGCTTCAAAATGGTTTCCTTGAATGGATACAAGTTGACAACCACCATATCGATTGGCGTAATGTCATGTTCCTTCAAAGTTGCCATGTGTTCAGGCAAGTCGCGACGGGCCAACAAAGCACCGTGCACGCGGGGGTGCAAAGTCTTCACACGACCATCCAACATTTCTGGGAAGTTCGTGACATCTTCAATGCCAATGACATCCAAACCGGCATCGGCCAAAGCCTTGTGTGTGCCACCAGTTGAAACCAATTCAAAGTCTAATGCTACTAATTGCTTGGCAAAGTCTACCAAACCTGTCTTATCGGAAACGCTTAATAAGGCCCGTTTCATTGTAAAAATACCCCTTTTTCTAGTAAATCAGCTAATACTGCTGGATAAAGTTCATGTTCAACTGCGTGAATTCGTTCAGTCAAATCTTCCAGTGAATCTTCTGACAATCGTGGCACTGCCTGCTGGGCAATTGCTGGTCCAGTATCAATACCGTTGTCGATGAAGTGAACAGTCACACCCGTTTGTCGGACACCGGCCTCATAAGCATCGAGGATACTATGGCGACCAGGGAACTTAGGCAACAAGGCCGGGTGCAGGTTGACAATCTTTTGTGGAAAGGCGGAAAGCAGTGTTTCCGTCAAGATGCGCATATAGCCGGCAAGTAAAACGCCATCAACTTGGTGTGCCTGCAATTCGGCCACAATGGCTTGTTCGGCCGCCGCCTTATTTTTGTAACTTGGGTACCGTACCTTGAAAACTGGAATGTTCCACTTTGCCGCGCGCTCGATAACCGGCGCATCTTGGTGGTCAACGACAACCAAAACGATTTCTGCCGGTAGGTCCTTATCAACAATTGCCTCTTGCAGAGCAGAAAAGTTTGTTCCTGTCCCAGAAGCAAAAACGGCCAACCGGGCCTTTCGTTGCTTTACTTGGCTGGCCATGGCGCATCCCCCTCAAAGAAGACCGCTTCACGGTCTGCTTCAGCTGGCACGATTTCACCAATCCGATAGGTTGGTTCATCGCGCTCTGCCAACTGATCCAAAATAGCATCCGCTTTGTCAGCAGGGACCGTCAAGACCATCCCCAAACCGTTGTTAAAGGTCAACAACATATCATCGAGTGATAGGTTACCGGCTTCTTGCAACTTCTTAAAGATTGGCAAAATTGGCCATGTGCCCCAGCTGATTTTTGCTTGGACATTCTTTGGCAAGGCTCGTGGCAAGTTTTCAACCAGGCCACCACCCGTGATGTGGGCGGCTGAGTGCACCAAGCCCTGTTCAACCAATGGCCACAAAGCGTTGGTATACAGCTTCGTTGGTGCCAAGATTTCTTCTTGCAAGTAATCTGGCAAATCGTTGAAGGCGTTGGCATCATCATGGATACCCAAGACCTGGCGAACCAAGGAATAACCGTTAGAATGAACACCAGAGGATGGCAACCCGATCAAAACATCGCCAACCTGGACATTCTCATTTTGTAGCAAGCGACTTTTTTCGGCCACACCAACCGCAAAAGCGGCGAGGTCATAGTGATGAGGTTGGTACAAGCCGGGCAATTCAGCACTTTCACCCCCAACAAGGGCAATCTGCGCTTCCTTGGCCGCCTTGGCAATCCCCGTCACGATTTCGGCGGCAACTGCTGGTCGCATTTTGTCGACGGCTAGATAGTCCAGCATAAAGGCTGGCTTGGCACCCTGAGCTAAGATGTCGTTGACAACCATCCCAACTAAGTCCTGACCAATCGTGTTATGCCGGTTAGCGGCAATTGCTAAGAGGAGCTTGGTCCCAACACCATCCGTTCCGGAAATCAGGACCGGTTCTTTCATGCCCGCATCAAGGGCGTAAACAGAACCAAAACCACCTAGTCCGGAGACAACGTTTGGTGTGTAGGTAGCCGAAACGGCATCGGCCATTAATTCAACGGCCTTGTTCCCCGCTTCAATATCAACCCCAGCTGCCTCGTAAGCGTTGTGCTCTTTTGCCATTTAATTTGCTCCTTCTACTCGCTGATCTTCTGCTGGATTTTGCGGAACATACAAGCTGGTTGGCTCTTCATCAAAGGTAACCTCACCACTTGCCTTGGCTTCAGCCATTTCTGGACTGTAGTCATAAATTGGGCTTGGGTAATGACCACTAAAGTAAGCAGTCGTTAGGCCAGTTTCACCATCTGGCATCTGCAAACCGATTGATGAAACCAAAGACTCGTTACTCAAGAATTCCAATGAATCCGCTTCAATTAATTCGGTCATTTCGGCCAAAGTGTGGTTGTTGCCCATCAATTCGGCCCGGGTTTGAACGTCAATCCCGTAAAAGGCTGGGTACTTAAAGATTGGACTCGCAATCCGGACGTGGACTGATTTTGCCCCGGCTTCTTTAAGCATGCGGACAATATAGCGACAAGTTGTACCACGAACCAAGGAGTCATCGACGAGGACAACGTTCTTGTCCTTCACAACGGCCTCAACGGCAGACAACTTCATCCGCACGGCGCGTTCACGCTTGTCTTGGGTGGCCTCGATAAATGTCCGGGCAATATACTGATTTTTGACCAAGCCCATTTCGTTTGGTAGCCCAGCGCCTTCGGCATAACCGCTGGCGGCAGACAAACTTGAATTTGGCACCCCAACAACGATGTCGGCACCGGGAACTGGCTGTTCTTTAGCCAATGCAGCCCCCATTCGCTTCCGCGCTTGGTGGACATTGATTCCGTGAATATCAGAATCGGGACGGGCGAAGTAAACATATTCCATCACGTCGACGTTCAACGTCGTCTTATCCGTGTAATGAGTGATGTTCATACCATCCTTGTCGATGCGAATCAATTCACCTGGTTGCACATCGCGCACGTACTTAGCCCCAACAACATGGAGAGCAGCCGTTTCGGAAGTAACCACGTAAGAACCGTTATCTGGCATCTGACCGATAACAAAAGGTCGGAAACCGTGTGGGTCCAACATGGCATACAGGGCGTGTGGTGTCAGCAATAAGAAAGCAAAGCCGCCACGCAATTGATTCAAGGCATCCTTGATTTTTTCATCAAAGGTCTCGGCCTGTGACCGACGAATCAAGTGCAAGATAATTTCAGAGTCCGATGAGGACTGGAAAATCGCCCCATCTTCTTCCAACTGGTTGCGCAAAGTCTGCGCATTAGTCAAGTTTCCGTTATGGGCCAAAGCCAATTGCATATCATGGAAATTAGCCATCAAGGGTTGAATGTTCTCAATCCCATGCGCCCCGGCCGTTGCATAACGCAAGTGGCCAATCGCTGCCTGGCCCTTCAGGGCTTCCAAACGGCGTGGGTCACCAAAAACTTCGGCAACAAGGCCGATACCCCGTTCCTGCCACAGGTGCCCCTGATTATTGGCAACAATCCCGGCGCCTTCTTGACCACGGTGCTGCAACGCATGCAAACCATAGTAAGTTAAATTAGCGGCATCATCACGACCCCAGACACCAAAGATGCCACATTCTTCATTTAATGATGAGTAAGCCGCTTGTTCGGTCACTTCATTCACATATTGATTCATTGGTGTGCTCCTTATTCAGCCATCAATTGCGGAATCGCATTTTGATAGCTTGCCTTGGCGGCCTTTTGGTCAACCGTTACTTGGCCATCCTTTGTTTGGATGGCGATGACTGCATCCTTCGTTACTTGACCCAACTTGGCAACCACTGCCTTCGTTTCAGTCATCTTTTGTTCAAAAGCAGCTGCTTGTTCGCTTGGTACGGACAAAACAAAGCGTCCTGGCACTTCTGCAAACAATTGTGCAGTCGTTCCTGCAAAATCAGCTTGCAAACCAAAGTCATTTGGGAAGGTTGCTTCAGCCAAAGCAACGCCCAAACCACCTTCACTCAAGTCGTGCGCACTGGCTACCAAACCGGCTTCGATTGCCTGCAGAACAAAGTCCTGATTTGCCTGAGCAGCGTCAACGTCAAAATCAGCTAACTGACCGGCAATATCACCAGTCTGCATCTTTTGAATTTCGCTACCGTTAAAGGTATCGCCGATGGTACCAACCAGGTAAACCTGGTCCCCATCGTTTTGGAATTCAGCACGGGTAATGTGTTGGTTATCAGCAATCAAACCAACCATTCCGACCATGGCTGTTGGCAAGATAGCCTTGTTGTCAGTTTCGTTATAAAGACTAACGTTTCCAGAAATCACGGGGGTATTCAAGCGCTTAGCCATATTCGTGATTCCTTCAACTGATTGGTGTAATTCATAGTAAACTTCTGGATTATCGGGTGAACCAAAGTTCAAGCAATCCGTCATTCCGATTGGCAAAGCACCGGTTGCGACCAAGTTTGAGGCAGCTTCGGTCACGGCCATTTGACCACCAACAAAGGGGTTCAAGTAGGCATAACGACTGTTCACATCGGTCGTCATGGCTAAGGCCTTCTTCGTGCCACGGATCCGTGTTACACCGGCATCCCCACCCGGCTTGACAACCGTATCGGCACGGACTTGGGAATCGAAGTGACGGAACAGGCTGGCCTTTGAGGCAATCGTTGGCTGTGCCAAAAGATCAAGCAAGACCTGGTTGGCGTCTGCCACGTTTGGCTGGTATTGACTAGCACTCGCTTCCTTCAAGCGAGCAGGTTCTTCTTGAGCCAACTTAGGTTCAGGTGCATTCGTCAAGAAGTCAATATCCACGTCAGCCACTGTTTCACCGTGGAAGTTCAAGCGGTAACGACCATCGTCTGTCACCGTTCCAACTGCAACGGCATCCAAACCGGCCTTTTCAAAGAGGTCGATTACTGGTTGTTCCTGGCCCTTTTGGACAACAAGCAACATCCGTTCTTGTGATTCAGACAACATCAATTCGTATGGCGTCAACGCAGCTTCACGTTGTGGGACCAAATCAAGGTTCAATTCGATTCCAGTACCAGCCTTTGAGGCCATTTCAGAACTTGATGACAGTAAGCCGGCAGCACCCATGTCTTGGATTCCGATAATGCTCTTACCGTACTTCTTAATGGCATCAATCGTTGCATCCATGACCAACTTTTCCAAGAAGGGATCCCCAACCTGAACAGCTGAACGATCAGATTCTTCTGTTGATGAAAATTCTGCTGAGGCAAAGCTGGCCCCGTTGATGCCGTCTCGACCAGTCTTGGCACCAACGTAGATAATCGTGTTTCCTGATCCCTTGGCCTGGCCAACTTGCATTTCATTTTGGTTAACCAAACCAACTGACATCACGTTTACCAGTGGGTTTCCTGCATAAGATTCATCAAAGGCGATTTCCCCACCCAAGTTTGGAATCCCAATGGCATTGCCATAACCGGCAATACCGGCGATCACACCATCAACGATTTGACGGGTCTTGGCATTGTCCAATTGGCCAAAGCGCAAAGAATCCAAAACGGCGATTGGTTGGGCACCCATGGAGAAGATATCGCGCAAAATTCCACCAACACCAGTCGCAGCCCCTTCATAAGGTTCGACAAAAGAAGGGTGGTTGTGACTCTCGGCCTTAAAGACCACGGCCTGGCCGTCACCAATATCTAAGATACCGGCACCTTCACCAGGTCCTTGTAAGACACGTTCGTTTTTCGACCAAAACTTACGCAAAGCAGGCTTTGATTTCTTGTAAGAACAGTGTTCTGACCACATTCCGGAAAAAATTCCAGCTTCAGTATAATTTGGTCGGCGACCAAGATGGTCAACAATCAAATCGTATTCATGGTCTGTTAGACCCCAATCGGCATAAATGCGCTTTTCAGCAATCATATCTGGGCTTGGCTCATTTGCCATTGGGTTAGTTTGTTGGGTACTCATCCAAATTCTCCTTTAAAACGGATGTGTTAATTAGGCGTGGGCTTTTTGATCGACTGCGTGTAAAAGGCTTTCGAAGAAAGCACGACCGCTGTCGTTACCAGTTAAGGCGTCAACTGCTCGTTCGGGGTGAGGCATCATCCCGTAAACGTTACCGGCTTTGTTGGTGATACCGGCAATTTTATTCATGGAACCATTAACGTTTTCCTGGTAGCGGAAAATAACTTGGTGGTTGTCTTCCAACTCCTTGAGAGTGGCTTCATCAGTAACGTAGTTTCCTTCACCGTGAGCGATTGGAACCTTTAAGACATCGCCCTTTTTCATGGTGTTGGTAAAGTTACTATCAGCATTTTCAACCACTAAGTTGACTTCATCGCAGATAAAACCAGGTTGTTCGTTAACCAGGAGTTGACCAGGTAACAAACCGGCTTCCGTCAAAATCTGGAAACCATTGCAGATACCAACAACCAGCTGACCGTTGTCAGCAGCAACCTTAACGGCGTCCATCGCTGGTGAAAATTTAGCAACGGCACCTGAGCGAAGGTAATCACCGTAAGAAAAGCCGCCTGGAATAAAGATGGCATCGTATGCTGACAGGTCACTGGCCTGGTCGTCTAATAAGTCAACATCAACATCAAACGATTCCAAAGCGTGATACATATCCATATCACAGTTAGAACCTGGAAAAGTAATGACAGCAGCTTTCATGGGTGGTCTCCTTCTTAAATTTCTTCCAAATCGTAAGTATACGTTTCGGTATTGTGGTTAATTAATAATTCTTCAACCAAAGATTCAACTTCCTTGGCAACAGCAGCCTTATCGACACCAGTTAACTTCACTTGGAAGTACTTTCCTTGGCTAACGTCCTCGATGCCTTGGTATTCCAAGCGCTCCAAGGCTGATTTAATAACGACCCCCTGCGGGTCCAAAATTGAGGGCTTGTAGGTTACGTAAATTTTTGCCAAATACATCTTTTCTGTACTCCTTTTACTTCAACGCGTCTTGTAAGCGTTGCAATACATCCTGGTAGCCAACACGCAAGTCACCTTGCTTTTGGCGGAAAACATCTTTATCGAGGGACTTGCCCGTCTTTTGATCAACCAAACGCATGTTATCTGGTGAAAGTTCATCAGCTAAGATGATTTGTCCATCAGCTAACCGACCAAATTCTAATTTGTAATCAATCAAAGTAATGTCAATCTTGTTAAACAAGGCAACCAAAAGCTCGTTGACTTGGTCAGCCAATCCGTAGACCGTCTTCAAATCAGCTTCGCTGGCGAACTTCAAAGACACCGCCTGTGAATCGTTCATAAAGGGATCATCGAGCTCATCAGACTTGTAATACAGTTCTTGAACGCGGGGTGAAAGCTTTTGCATTGGTTCTACCCCAAAGCGAGAAACAAAGTGCCCCGCCGTATAGTTGCGCGTAACGACTTCCAAAGGAATAATATCAACCTTCTTCACCAACTCATCGGTGGCAGAAATTGATCCCAACCAGTGGTGTTGCAAACCTTGATCCGACAGGTAAGTAAAGAGGAGGTTTGAGATGCTTGAATTTAACTCGCCCTTACCACTGTATTCTTCCTTGACCTTCCCGTTCAAAGCGGTTACCTGGTCCATGTAGTGCATCCAGATAATGGCAGGATCGTTGGTTGCAAAGACCTGCTTGGCCTTTCCTTCATAAAGCAAGTCACCACGGGTAAGTTGCTGTCCGTTAAATTCAACTGTATTTTCTGTCATTTTTCCTTACTCTCCTGATTAAATTGTTTGGAAATATGTGCTTAAATCTTCGATAGCCGGTTGCCCAACCACCGTGAGGTGGCCCATCTTCCGACCCGGCTTGACGGCTGCCTTGCCATAATCATGAAAATGCCAGTCGGCATGGTCAGGGAAGGCCTGGCGTGCCTTCAACAATTCATCTCCAAGAAGATTGACCATCATTGCGCGGTCATGGAGCTTAATGGCTGGAATTGGTAAGCCGACGATACTGCGAATATGCCCTTCAAACTGAGAAATGTTGCAGGCTTCAATCGTGTAATGACCTGAATTATGTGGCCGTGGGGCTAACTCGTTGACCCAGACCTGGTTGCTGTCCTGGTCAACAAAGAGTTCAATGCCCAGGACACCGCGTAAATCAAGCTTGTCGGCAATCGTCTTGGCAATTTCATGGACTTGGCTATCCAGGTCCTTGGTAATCGCTGCTGGAATCATGCAGGTCTTCAAAATATGGTTTTGGTGAACGTTTTCAGAAATTGGCCACGTTACTAATTGGCCCTGCTTCGTCCGAGTCACCATCACGCTGACTTCCTTAGTAAAGGCAATCTTTTGTTCTAAAATCAGCACGCCACCCGGCCAGTTGTCCTTAAGTTTTTCAACATCAGCAGCGGTGTTTAAATCAAATTGACCGTGGCCATCGTAACCACCACTGACCGTTTTCAAAATTCCGGGCAACCCCACCTCAGTAACCGCCTGATCCAAGTCTGCTGGGCTTTCAACCCTAGCAAACTTAGCAACCGGCACCTGGGCTTCATCACGAATAAAGGCTTTTTCCGCTAAGCGGTTACTGGTAATTTCTAAGAGGCGAACGCCCTGTGGTACATAGGCATCCTTCAAGTCTTTGAGGGCCTCTTGGCTGACGTTTTCAAATTCATAAGTCAAAACATCCGACCTGTCCGCCAGCTCTTGGAGGGCCTTTTGGTCGTCATATTCGGCCACGATTTGATCGTCACAGACCTGAGCGGTTGGGCAGGCTGGCGTTGGATCTAAGACAATCACCTTATAACCCATTTCCTTAGCCGAAAGGGCCATCATTTGCCCTAGTTGACCGCCACCGATAATACCGATGGTCTTCCCTGGTTCGAGGTAACGATTAGCCTCTGTCATTGCAACTCCCCTTCGCTTTCAATTGAGCTAGCAGTTTGCTTAGCGCGGAAATCAGCCAAATTAGCGGCAATCTTTTCATCTTGTAAAGACAAAATCGAAGCGGCATAGAGGGCCGCATTCTTGGCGCCGGAATTACCGATGGCCATTGTGCCGACTGGCACTCCTCCGGGCATTTGAACAATACTCAAGAGAGAATCAAGACCATTTAAGTTACTGGACTTAACTGGCACCCCGATAACGGGAATTGTTGTGCTAGCGGCTAACATCCCGGGCAAATGAGCTGCCCCACCCGCTCCGGCAATAATAATTTCTAAGCCGTTTTCTCTGGCTTGTGAACCAAACTCTTGTAGTTGAACTGGCATCCGGTGGGCTGAAATTACGTGCTTCTCTGCTGCAATTCCTAAGTTTTGCAACAAATCAAAGGCCAGCTTCATTGTTGGCCAGTCACTTTTAGAACCCATCACCACTGCTACACGCGCTGTCATGCGGTACGCCTCCTGTATTGTTCGTGTTTTATTGAGATAGAGCCACTTTCAAAAAATGCAGTTCGCTTTAAACACATGATAACAAAACTGACGCAACTTGTGTTCGCTCTTTAATAATAATTTTCTCATATAAGAAGGGTTTTCTAGACTAAAAACGAACATTGGACAGAAACCCGCATTTTTCCTATGTATTATCTGTAATAAAAAAATGCCAGAATGTTGAAAAACATTCTGACATTTCTAGTGAAATTAACTTAATTTAGATTTTGCTGCAACGCGACGATCGCACCAGTTCAAATAAATCTTAGCCGTTGACGATGACAAGGCCACCGCAAGGGCAAAGATAATCAAAGCTGAATAGTCCAAATGACTGATTTCAAAGACCATAAACATGGCCATCAGTGGTGCTTGCTGAGAAGCCGCTAACAAAGCAACGGCACCAATTAAAGCAAACTGCCAAGGTGAGATGCCTGGGAATAATGGTGCTAAAGGTACGGAAGCAACCAAACCCAAGACACTCCCCAACGCAATTGAGGGTGTCAACGTACCACCGGTACCGCCGGCATACAAGCTCAAGAAGGTCATCACAAATTTGGCTAAACCAAGAGCAATAAAGAAGTATAGCAAGTGATGGTTTGTTTGCAAAAAGGCGTACTGGGCAGTGGCACGGCCATTCCCCATCACGTAGGGAAAGGCCCAGGCAGTTAACCCAGTGACAACACCGACCAAAGGCATCGTTAACCAAAGCCACTTTCCCTTCGCCTGGTACTTTTGCGCCCAAGCAAAGGCTTGCTTTGCCCACGCCCCAAAGATTCCGGCAATTGGGCCGATAATCAAGGACACAACCAGTAAAATCAGCGAGAAGTGGTCAACCTTTGATAGGGCATAGTAAGGATCAAAGCCCTTCACGATTGCTCCCATCAAGGCAGCAATCGTTGACATAATCAAAGACACCGAAATCGTCTTCACGGAGGCCTTCTTCAACAGCAATTCAACGGCAAACAGCATCCCCGTAATTGGCGAAATATAAACACCGGCAAAACCAGCACCGGCTGCGGCAGCCAAAAGCAGCTTTTGATCTTCTTGGCTTAACTTCAAGAACTGCCATTTAGCAGTCTTCTTTTGATAAACCTGGGCTAACATAACCCCGGCTTGTCGAGGAGCTAACTCACGGCCAACGGATCCACCCGTTCCGACAAAGAACATCTGAGCCAAAACGTTTAAGGCTGTCTTAATCGGTGGCATCTCGTCACCCTTCAAGGCACCATTAATACCGACGATTTTGCGTCCCCGTGAGCGAATTGCCCACCAAACAAAGCCAGCGATTGTCGACCCAATCACAACCGATAAAAAGCGGCGCAATGGGCTGGCACTGTTTGGACTGTAGTGGCGGAATGATTCATGAAAATGTAAGAATAAAACTTCCACGTGTTCCAAAAAGAGCGACAACAAGAGTGCAGCAAAGCCGATGACCACTGCTAAGACTAGCGTGGCAATCCCCAGTGACCAGAAGGCACTTTCCTCTTCTTTAAATTCAGCCGCTGGCGACTGTTCATTTTGATTAGCCATAATTTCCCCTTTAGATAGGTAATTGGATTATTTGAAAACAGTTAAATTCTGACAATTTCATTGGGCAAATCAGGGTCTCTTGTTTGGCCGAAAATGGCTCAACCATGCGCAGAATAAGCGGTAAATAACCGCATACTAATGTACATAATTTGTCCAAAAAATGCAAGAATCTGGCGATAAATTTTCACTTTTCAATTCAAATCCGATTACAGCTACATTCGTATCAAAATGAGACTTTTTAGTATCCTAATCAAAAAGAAACTATACCAATCAATGAAAAATCAGTCTTTCATCTTCGTTATTAGAAAGAAAATTTATCAGTGAAAAAGGCTAATCATCCCCACTTTAACAGCTTTTTCAGTAAAAATACTTTTCGCTGATTTTTTGTATAAATAGCCAAAAACTTGCATAATATTAATTTTTGTTTTAAGTTAGACCGGTAAAGAAATAAATTCGTTTTTAGAAAGGAAGTTCTTTTATGGCAGACGACTTTGACAAGAACCGTCACATGAATCACGACAACCATGAAGAAAACAAGAAAAAAGACATGGGGCAGATGAAGATGGGCCACCAAGATCATGACGGCCACAGCGACACGGAGCACATGGATATGGGACACAATCATCAGGGGCACGATGACCACATGCAAATGGGCCACGGACAAATGAAGATGGACCACATGGATATGGAACACAATCATCAAGGGCACGATGACCACATGCAAATGGGCCACGGACAAATGAAAATGGATCACCAAGATAATGACGGTCACAACGACATGGGCAACATGGATATGGGGCACAATCATCAAGGCCACGATGACCACATGCAAATGGATATGAGCCAGGGTCACGATGGCCAAATGAAGATGGACCACGACATGTCGAATATGGGTAACATGCCCGGAATGGATCATAGCCACATGGACCATGACATGTCTGGCATGGGTGACATGGGCGGTATGCCAATGAACCACAGCAACATGAAGCAGCGGTTCTGGTGGTCTTTCGCTCTCTTGATTCCCCTCCTGTTCGTCGCTCCCTTTATGGGCGTTGACCTACCAATCACATTGACATTCCCCGGTTCCAACTGGGTGATGCTGATTTTGGCGGTCGCCATGTATGCCGTTGGTACCCAACCCTTCTTTTCGATCGCGAAAATTGAATTGAAGCAAAAGAAACCAGCGATGATGTCGCTGATTTCCATGGGGCTTTTGGTTACCTTCTGGGTTTCCGTCTATGCCTTTATTGCCAAGACTTTCTTTAAGGTCGACGCCATGGACTACTTCTTGGAGTTCGGTACCCTGGTTGTCATCATGCTCTTGGGGCACTTAATTGAGATGCAAGCCACCATGAAGGCCGGCAATGCAACCTCCGAACTTTCAAAGCTCACCCCGGCAACGGCTCATGTCAAGGAAGGCGATTCTTTCACCGACAAGCCCGTCAGTTCGCTCACGGCTGGTTCTGTCGTTCAGGTCTTGGCCGGTGAATCCTTCCCTGCTGACGGCACCGTTCTTTCAGGTTCATCCCAAGTGGATGAATCACTGATGACCGGTGAATCAAAGCCAGTCAAAAAGGCTGAAAAGTCCTCCGTCATTGGTGGAACAATTAACGGTGAAGGTACTTTGCTTGTTCAGGTCTCCGCCGTCGACGATGATTCCTTTATTGGCCACCTCAAAAAGACTTTGAACCAGACGGAGGCCAGCTCCTCTAAGGCCGAATCACTGGCCAATAAGGTTGCCGGCTGGCTTTTCTGGGTCGGCTTAACAGCTGCCATCTTGGCGCTTATTATTTGGACCGCCATCAGCGGCCTGACAACCGCCTTTAATATCGCCGTGACAACGCTAATTATTGCCTGCCCACATGCTTTAGGTTTGGCCATTCCATTGGTTATCCAACGGACCAAGGCACTGGCAGCCAAGGATGGCATTTTGATTAAGAAGCACGGTGCAGTGCTGTCAGCTAAGCACCTGGATTATGCCTTGATGGATAAGACTGGTACTTTGACTAACGGTCACTTCCAAGTGCAAAAATTAGTCACTAACAAAATCAGCGACCACGACGCCCTTGCCATCATGGCCGCTCTTGAACAGCAATCTTCCCACCCACTGGCTAAGGCTATCGTCCAGAAAGCAAAGGACGATGGCGTGACCGTCACGGCCGGCCAAGACGTGCAAACCATTGCCGGGGCCGGGATCAGTGGAACCGTCAACAGTCAGCAATATTCACTGGTTTCAGCACGCTACCTAAGCGAGCAACACATCGGCTTTGAACCATTGGATGCCGATGGTTCCATCTCCTACCTAACAGATGGCCATCAGGTTTTGGCCGCTGTCTCCCTCGGTGACAGCATTAAAGACTCAGCCAAAGACTTTGTTGCCCAACTCAAGGCCCACCAAATTACCCCGGTCCTTGTCACGGGTGATGCCAAAAAGACGGCCAATAAGGTTGCCCAAGAATTAGGAATCGATGTTGTCCAGGCAGAAGTCTCACCAGAAGACAAAATTAACTTGGTCAAGCAGTACCAACAAAAGGGTAAGACGATGATGATCGGTGATGGGATTAACGATTCTCCAGCCTTGGCCCAAGCTGATTTGTCAGTGGCCATTGGTGCGGGAACCGACGTGGCCCAGGCTTCAGCCGACGCCGTGTTGATTTCGAAATCACTACCAAAGATCATCGATTTAATTAACTTGGCCCATAACGCTAACCGCAAAGAAGTTGAAAACCTCTGGTGGGGAGCTGGCTATAACATTTTAGCCATTCCAACCGCCGCTGGCCTCTTTGCCTTTGCCGGCATCATGTTAAACCCATTGATTGGGGCCACCGTGATGTCGCTTTCAACGGTTGTTGTGGCCATCAATGCACTTCTCTTACACAAGTAAGCGCACAAAGATTAGAATTTTTAAAGTTTCTTTTATGTCAAAGCTGTATAATGAGCAGTTGAGTACAAATAAAAGGAGCTTTTTTTATGCGCAAGTATTTTGCAGAATTCTTTGGGACGATGCTGTTGGTCATTTTCGCCACCACCGCCTTGATTTACGTCACGACATTCCAAACGGGTCAGCTCTTTGACGCCATGGCCATCTTCGGCCTGGCATTAGCAGCTTTGATGTTTATCTTCGGTCCCATGGCTGACGGTGGTCACTTTAACCCCGCCGTTTCCTTAGGAGCAGCCATCAATAAAGACATCTCTTGGAAAACCTTTGGGGGCTACTTTTTAGCTCAGTTCCTCGGTGCCTTTGCCGGATTGACCCTTTCGGTTTATACGCTAATCCCAATCATTAATGCACAACAAAGCTCCTCATCCTCTTCATCAACGTCTTCTGTCAAAGCGAGCCAATTGTTCTCCTTATTAGAACCATCAGCAGCCAGCGCCATTTCCGTTTGGCTAGCAGTGGCCATTGAATTGTTCTTCACCTTTGTTTTGGTCTTTATCACCCTAGTGGCATTGAAGAAGCACATCAAGCAAAGCGCCGCTATCACCGGGATTAGCTTTACCCTGATTTCCTTTGTGACTTATCCTCTTACAAACGGCTTGGTTAACCCAGCCCGCGTCCTTGCTCCAGCCCTTTATAAAGGCTTGGCATCCTCTGCCCATCTTTGGTACTTCTTAATTGCCGAGATTTTGGGTGGCCTCTTGGCCGGCTTGGTTGTTAAATATTTCATGAACGAAGATGAGTCCACTGTTAAATCAGTTGCCGAATAATCTTTCATCATACAACAAAGGTCCTGACTGTCTAGTCAGGACCTTTTTAATTGCTCATTTTTTAAATCAGACCCTCTCGCTCTTCTAACAAAACTTGTTCCCCAGTAAAGGGAAGTATCAATGAAAGAGCCGTTGAATGCAGGGCTAGTCGCTTACCAGTCTTACCCTGATAAAAATCATCCCCATTAATGGGATGACCATTGCCGGCTAAATGGACCCGCAGTTGGTGCATCCTCCCCGTTTCCAATTCAAGGCGAACAAGACTTTCGTCACGTTCGCTATCCTCTTCTAAGACCTGATAGTGGGTAACGGCGTTTTGGCCGGCAGAATTAAACCAACGCAAGCGATCATCATTTGGATGATTGCCAATTTTTTGATCAAAAAGACCAGCCTTTTGGTCAAACCGGCCCGCAACTCGTGCCAGATAGGTTCGCTTAATAATCTTTTCTTTGATCAAACGATTGAGAATTGGTACCACGATTGGATTTTTGGCCACAATTACCAGGCCAGAAGTTGCCCGATCCAAGCGATGAACCATAAAGGCTCGAGCAGGTTGACCAGCTGATTTTTGCGGATTCTTTTGAAAATAGCCATTCACGTAATTCAGCAACGTATCCGTTTCCGTCGGCGAATGCGGGTGCATCTTCATCCCGGCTGGCTTGTTCACCACCAAAAGGTCCTCGTTTTCATAGACGACGACAAGGGAGATATCAATATTTACCGGATAAGGGCCCTGCTGGTCCAAGAATACGTCTTCTTGGAAGGTCAGGGTTAGTTGGTCACCAGTCTTTAAAACGTGTGCTGTCGAGACCTGTTGGCCATTAACGCGCAGACCCCGCTCCTGCCGCAAGTTTCCCCGCAGATGCTTTGGCAGAAAAATTTGTTTCAAGTAGTCTTTCACTGACAAACCGGAAAATTGATTCGCTATGGTGATTTGCTTTTGATATTTTGCAACCATTTCTTTTCCCTAATAAAAAATCAGGGTTTCCCCTGATTTCATTTTAACTTAATTACTACTGCTACTACTACTTGCACTGCTTGGCGCAAAAGCACTTGAGGTACCCGGATAATCAGACGTTACTGAGTCCGGATTATCATTAATTTCCGGTGCATTGGTGATGTAGTCGGTAACCGTACTTTGGCCACCATGCTGAGTGTACAAGGACGTTGAATTCTGATTTTCGTTGGCCTTTTTAAAGCGGGCCAGGGTCTTTGACTTGGAATAGTCATATGCCGCCGCATCGACCGCCTTAAAGCCATCAGGGTGGTAGAAACGCAGCAAATTCTTCTGGTTCAGCGTATCGGACATCGCTAGCTTTTCGTTGGCTTCCGTCTGATACTTGTTAAAGAGCTTTTCCTGATCTGGCGTCGGGTTAATGACTTTTTCACCGGTCTTTGTATCCCAAATCGTGCCAGAAATCGAAGCATAGTTCGGTGTCATCCAGTCCTTATTACGCATGACCACCAGTTGACTCCGGTCGGTTGCCAGGAGGTCCTGACCAAACTGAATATAGCGCTTGCTTGAAATCCCCAAAAGATGCTCGATTGTTGGCGCCACATCAACTTCACCACCATAGGTATGGTTAATACCGCCATTTTTCAAGCCAGGAACATGAATAATCAACGGTGTTCGCTGCAAGTTTTCGTTATCCAAATCCGTCCACTTGCTTGGATCCTTGCCCAAAAGTGGAGCCAAATACTTGGTATCGGTATTATTAATACCGTAATGATCACCGTAAAGCACAACCATGGTGTTGTCGTACAGACCTGATTTCTTCAGATAATCGAAGAATTCTTTAATGGCCTGATCCAAATAATGGTTGGTAATGAAGTAATTATCAATATATTTCGATCCGGAATTAGACGTTTGGAAATTAGGATCTTGGTCATCCTTATCAATTTCGTACGGGATATGGTTGGAAACCGTGATGTACTTCGCATAAAACGGTTGTTGCAAGCGTTCAAGGTATGGAACCGAATCCTTAAAGAGTAACTTATCCTTCAAGCCCCAGGCGGTTGATTTTTTACCGCTCGTATCGAAATACTCGCCAGAAATCCAATTTTGATAACCCATGTTTTTATAAACATTCGTTCGATTCCAGAATGAACCGGTGTTACCGTGGAAGACGGCTGATGAATAACCAGCCCGTTGATTCAAAATGGACGGCATTGCCTGGAAAGTCTGGTCATTGCCTAACTTGGCAAAAAGTGAACCTTGTGGCAGACCGTAGGTGGATGTCTCCAATAGATTTTCAGCATCGGACGTTTTTCCTTGGCCGACCTGGTGGAAGAAATTATCGAAGGCAATCGTATCTTTACTGTGATACAGAGAATTCAAGAATGGTGTTACTTCTTGTCCGTTAACCTTGCGATCAATTGAAAACTGCTGGAAAGACTCCAAGTGAATCACAATAACGTTCTTACCCTTTGCCTTACCGGCATAGGTTGGGTTCATGCCAACATAGTGATCTTGAACGTACTTTTTCACCTTTTGTAGTTCTTCTGGCTTCGCTGATTTTCGCACCTGACTCGTATTGAAAGTATTATAGGCATCCAATACTGTAAAGGGACCGATTCCCAAATACTTAACCAAGTATTCCCGATCGAATTGCCGAGTCAACAACTGAGGACGATCAACATCAGCCAGTGCTAAGTTGGCCATGATAATCAACCAGCCTACTGCGAGTAACGTTGACGTTTTACCGGGGCGAACGGCCTGACGATCACGCTTAATCTTTTTGAACAACAAAAGACCTAGTAGAATAACAACATCAATCCAAAACAAGAAGTCATGAGGGCTAAAACTAATCGCACCGGCCGCCTTACCACCCTGATTAACCGATGAGTAATTCAAAATGACATTGACACTCAAATAGTCAGTAAACTCACGGTAGTAAGTCACGCTGATATAAAGATAGGTCGTCAGAGCCGTGTACAAAACCATCATTCCACCGTAATATAAATTACGATTTTTAAAGAACAATGGCAACGCAAAAATCAGCATCGTAAACCCGATTGGGTTAATCAACATCAAGAAAACTTGATACAATGACGACACGTGCATCCAGTTAAAATCCATTCCGTAAGCCAAAAAGGTTTTCAAAATGAACAGCGAAACTAATAGTGTATAAAAACCTAAGCGGGTCTGGACCTTTGTTTTTCCCGCCTGGTAAACCGCCTTTAAACGATGCGGCTTTTTTTGTACTTCTTTTTTCATAATAAGGCCATTATACGCCTATTTGTAGGGGCTTTCAGTTAAAAATCATTTCAAGCTTATATCTTTTTCTGTTTTTAAAACTAGCACTTTTTCCCTTGCTAATTTTAAACAAATACGTGACAATAGAATCAATCGAACCGCTAAAGGGGATATTTTTATGCCAAAGTATAATGCTTATTTAATTGATCTTGATGGAACAATCTATCATGGTAAAGAACCCATTCCAGCCGCTAAACGTTTCATTGAGCGCTTGCAAAATGCCAAGATTCCATATCTTTTCGTTACCAATAATTCAACAAAAACGGCCAAGGATGTCGCCGACAATTTGACTGTTAACCACAATATCAAGACAACTGTTGACCAGGTTTATACTTCTGCCATGGCAACAGCCGATTACGTGAAGGGCTTGGCTGGTAGTGGCCAAAAGGTCTATCTAATTGGTGAAGCTGGCCTAAAAGATGCCCTGGAAAATGCTGGTATCGACTTGGTCCCTGCCACTGAGGCCAACGTTGTCGTGATGGGCCTCGACCGTAACTTTACCTACCAAAAGCTCAAGGAGGCGACCTTTGCCATTGCTCGCGGAGCAAAGTTTATCGCCACTAACGCCGACACAAATCTTCCAAGTGAAGAAGGCATGCTGCCTGGGGCTGGTTCCCTTGTTGCCGCCTTAACTACGGCAACCGGAGTAGAACCCACTATTATTGCCAAGCCTGAGGCCCCCATTATGGAAGGTGCGCTAGCCAAGCTTAATCACCCCGACCATCCCGTCATGGTTGGTGACAACTACAACACGGACATCCTGGCTGGTATCAAAAACGGCCTCGACACCCTTTTGGTCTACACCGGTGTGTCCAAGCCAGCCGACGTAGCCAAAGAAGTCAATCAGCCAACTGATTTTGTCGCAAATTTCGATGAATGGTCTGTTGAATAATTTAATTTAATAAAAAAACCGGATATAACCGGTTTTTCTAGTTGAAGCTAAGCCTATCAAAAGGCTTTAGCTTCTTTTATTTTGCTTGATTTTGTAATGCCAGTAAGCGCGCATTGAGGGCTGGGTCGGCAGCTTTTAAATACAATCCTTTTTTGCCACGCTTAGCTAAAATGTTTAAAGCATTGTACATAAAATCAGTCTTGGCCTGAGCAATGGCACCAGCATCGGTCAGATTAGGGTTCTTTTTATAAATTTCTTTGTGAGTGACCTTTGCCGAATTAACGACCATCCGATCATTTTTGGCATCATACTCAAATGCTGGGCTCAGTAAGACTCCCGCATAATTTAAGTCAAAGCCTTGAACCGTGTAGATGGAACCAACCTGGTTGATCGACTCCGGTCGATTTGGCCACGTCTTAACCTGCGCATCGAATTCGTCCCACGGCAAATCAAAACCATCTAATACCACATGGTGGGCACCATCTGCCCGCCGTTGAAAGCCGGTTGTTGCCAGTACACGTGCCAGACCGCCCTCTTCGTTGCGTTCCTTAATCGTTTCAAAAAGGTCATCCGCCCGTTCAAAAATTCGCAGGTCATAATCACCTTGATTAACTGGCAAAGGTGTGAGTTTGCCGGTAACGAAGTCATCAATCCAAGCTGAAACTGAAGCGTTGGCCTCCATTCGATATTGAAAATCCATGGGAAAAACCCGATGGTCATAGGGGGCTAAAACCTGATTTAGCAGCTTTTGATTCCAAAACATCTTACCTTGAATAACCTGCTGAAAGTCAAAGACAACTACGACAACCTTCGCTAATTTGATAATTTCAGACAATTGATTGTCCTGAAAAAAACGAATATAGGGCTCTCTCTTACTTAGTAAGAGATGGCCTTCATCGATTAAAACGACATCATAGTGACTATCCGTCTTATGCGCACTATTAATCAGTGATGTCGGCCGGACATAATCTTTTTTGTAAAGATCTGAGTAGCGTGCACCCATCTCCTGGTAGACCTTTAATAGCTCTGGGTGATTAACGGTAAAGACAGTTTTTAGACCCTGATAGGGGCTAGCAGGGTCTTTTAGGCCCTGTCGAATGTTCTTGAACAGCCGAGTTAATAAAACACTCTTCCCGGTTCCTGCAGCACCCTCAATGACCGCTACATGATGATCAGAAGTCTTCAAACTCTCATTAATGTATTTTTGTAAATCAGCAAGAACGTCTTGTTGATTAGCGCTCATTTGATCAATGTCAAAAGGTTTTAAATTATCATTTTCCATAATCTGATTATACAATTTATGAATAGGTCAGACAAAGTTGTTCTAAAACTAATATACTGGCAAAAGCTATTTGAAAACACAAAAAAAGAAGCCAAAACCCTTAACTGGCCTAACTTCTTGCACAAAAAAAGAAGACCGTAGTCTCCTTTGTCATGGGCCATCCAGGACTCGAACCTGGGACCTCTGCGTTATCAACACAGCGCTCTAACCAACTGAGCTAATGGCCCATCTCTTC